>JANXNO010000423.1 GCA_025354075.1 Burkholderiales bacterium
TGGCTATGTCTTTTCGCCAGGCTTTCAGGGCTTCGTAGAGCGCTTCGTCTGCTGGCGTTAATGGCGCTTCTACTTTTCCATCTTTTCCCGTCACAGCCTTCGCTCCACGTTTGGCCTTTGCGGCTTTAGTGCTTGCGGTGACGGCGAGTTGCTGGCGCAGCATGGCGGGGACTTCGCCGCGCAGCACGGGGCGCGCGGCGGGTGTCAGGTGCAGCGCGCCATACGCCTCTACGTCAATCTCGGCCCAGCCGTGCGTGACGATCTGGCGGAACACGTTGCGCCACGTGGCTTCGTCGTGATCCTTGCCGACGCCGTGCACGGGCGAGGTGTCGTGGCCGCGCTCCTTGATTTGCGTGGTGGTCTTGCCTTGCAGCACTTCGATGACGTAGGTCGCGCCAAAGCGTTGCCCGGTGCGATAAATGGCGGAGAGCGCCATGCGTACCAGCTCGGTCGCGTCCCACATTTTTGGCGGACTCAGGCAAGTGTCGCAGTTGCCACAGGCATAGCCTTCGGCTTGCGCTTCCCCAAAGTACGAGAGCAGACGTCCGCGGCGGCACGCGGTGGTTTCGCAGAGCCCGAGCAGCGCGTCCAGCTTGGTGCGGCCCGCGCGCTTGAAGTCGTCGTTGGCATCGCTTTGCTCGATGAAGCGGCGCTGCTGCACAACATCCGCGAGGCCGTAGATCATGAGCGCTTCGGACTCGTCACCATCGCGACCGGCGCGACCGGTTTCCTGGTAATAACCTTCGACACTTTTGGGTAGATCGAGATGCACGACGAAGCGCACGTCCGGTTTGTCGATGCCCATGCCGAAAGCGATGGTGGCGACCATGACGATGCCCTCTTCACGCAAAAAGCGCGACTGGTTGCGGCGACGGACATCCTGATCCATACCCGCGTGGTACGGCAGCGCCTTGGTCATCTCGGCATTGAGCCATTCGGCCGTAGCGTCCACCTTCTTGCGCGACAGGCAATAGACGATGCCCGCCTCGCCCGCATGCTCACGCAGGAAGGCGCGCAATTGCTCGCGCTCGTCCACTCGCTCGGCGATGAGGTAGCGAATGTTTGGGCGATCAAAACTCGAGACGAACTCGCGTGCATCCTGCATGTGCAGACGCAGGCGAATCTCGGTACGGGTGAGCGCGTCGGCCGTGGCGGTGAGCGCCACACGCGGCACGCCGGGAAAGCGCTCCGCGAGCACGGCGAGCGCCAAATAATCCGAGCGGAAATCGTGGCCCCATTGCGATACGCAGTGCGCCTCGTCGATGGCGAACAGGGCAAGCTGATTGTTCTCTTTCAGCTCGTCGAGCAGTTCGAGGAAGCGCTCGGTCAGCAGGCGTTCCGGCGCGACGTAGAGCAGCTTTATTTCACCGTTACGCACGCGCCGTTCGGTTTCATTGGCTTGAATGCCGGTAAGCGATGAATTCAGAAATGCGGCTGTCACGCCAAGCTCGTGCAGCGCATCAACCTGATCCTGCATCAGCGCGATGAGCGGAGAGACAACGATGCCGACGCCGTTTCTCGTTAACGCAGGGATTTGGTAGCAAAGTGATTTGCCGCCTCCGGTGGGCATGAGCACCAGGGCGTCATGGCCATTCTCAATGTGTTCAATGATGTCAGCTTGCGGGCCGCGAAAGGCGGGGTAGCCGAAGGTGGTATTGAGGACTTGAAGTGCTGTGATCGGTTGGGGCACGAGATGAAGGCGAGATGTAGCTAGGGTCATTGTAGGAGCGGTGCTACCGCGACCTGTGTGTCGGCCTGCAGGCAGTCGCGATGGCATCGCTCCCACACGGTCGTTGGCTGCGATCTGAATGCCGTGAAATGGTATAAAGCCCCATCCAATTTCGGTCACCCACAGCAAAAGGAAATCATCATGTCCAAGGGTCAAATACGCAGCAACAAAGAGAAGAAAAAACCGAAAGCAGCCAAGACGCCTGCAACCGGCGCGACAACCACAAAAGGCGGCCTGCCACCGATCAAAATTCCTGGCGGTAAAGGCTAAGTCAACGGTTCTTCTCCCTCTCCCGCAGCGCGGGAGCGGGTTGGGGTGAGGGCGGCGGCAGCCGAGTCCGACGTTGGCTTTGCTGAGTTTCAGTTCGCATCCTCCGCCCCGTAGCCGCAGGCGACACACCTGTCTCCGCGCGTTGCGGGCGTGGGAAGCAAACAGGGTAAGCCGCTGATTGCGAGACACCACCCACATCTCCGCGGCCACATGCACTTAAAATAAGTTTGTGTTCGCATCGTTTTTCTCCGGTCTTCCGCCGTTTCTTCTCCCGCTGATCTTTATCAATCTGACTGCTCATATGGCGCTGTCGGGCGGTCGTCTCACGGGCTCACTTTACATTCTCAAAACGAGCGGCGCGGAATATCTAGTCGGCGTGTTCATGGCGCTGTTCTCAATCATTCCCGTGCTGACTTCGCTGTCCATTGGCCGCTGGGTAGATCGCGTTGGCGCGGGCCGCGTGATGCGGTTGGGGGTG
>JANXNO010000424.1 GCA_025354075.1 Burkholderiales bacterium
CTTTGGCGTCTGCCCAATTGCGATAACCGTTGATCCGCTCGTCAACCGGGAACACTTCTTTCGCGCCTGCCGCGAACTGAAGCTCTGCCATCGCGAGCATCGCCCGCTTCGCCGCGTCGAAAAAGTATGCATTAAGTTTGTAGTCAAGCTGCGGAAAACCGTCACTGAGTAGCTTGACGCTGCCGCCCGTGCTTTGCTCATGAAAACCATCGCGGCACAGCGCAATCGTCACCTGCGTATTTGGCATATTGGTGATGCGGTTACGATGGTGTTCGCTCATGCCATTCACACTAATCGCGTAGAGCACAGGATGTACCGGTGGCACTTCCAGCTTAAATCCCATCGCGCCGTCGATGGCTTGCGTATGCAGAAAATGATCACTGTAGGTTGTTTGTGGTGCGCCTTCCCAGCCTGCGACTTTTGCGCCCATGTCCGCGCCCGAGAGCAACGACGGATGCAGAAAAGTGCGATGCCCCAAACGCACATACGGATCAGGGGTTTTTGAGCGCATCAGCAACGCAGGCGAGTTGATCGCACCGCCAGCGACCACGAAATGCTTTGCTACCACGCGCACCTTTGTGGCGCCCACGTCGTAACCCGTGCCCTGCATGCTCACGCACTCCAGCGACTCCACTTTGCCGCCTTTGAATATCAGGCGCTCGGCACGCGCGCGACTCACCAGCACCGCACCGCGAGCCAACGCGGCTGGAATCGTCGTGACCAGCATCGATTGCTTGGCGTTGGTTGGGCAACCCATGCCGCAATAGCCGAGGTTGTAGCAGCCCTTCACGTTACGGCGAATGCGCTCAACCTTGATGCCAATTTTTTGTCCACCGCGTTCGAGCACCGCGTTGTTTTCATTCGGTGGTACGGCCCAATCGGTGATATTGGTGAGCTTCTCGGCGAGTTTGAACCAGCCCTCCATATGCTCGTCGGTCAACTCGTTCAGACCGAAGCGTTCACGCCAGTATTTGAGCGTCGGCGACGGCGTGCGAAAGCTCGTCGTCCAGTTCACCGTGGTCGAGCCGCCGACCGTGCGTCCCTGCAAAATATTGATGGCCTTGTCTGCCGTTTTGCGCGACGCCGACTCCTGATAAAGCTGCGGATAGGCATCGGCCTCCAGCATGCGAAAGTCGCTGGACGTCTTCAACATCCCCTCTTCAATCATCACCACGTTAAGGCCCGTGTCTGACAGCACGTCAGCCGCGATGCCGCCGCCCGCGCCCGTGCCGATGATGCACACGTCGGCTTCAAGCACCGCATCCTTGCCCAACTGCGAAGCATCGATATGCAGCCAGCCTTTGTTGATGCCTTCGCGAATGGGATCAGAAATCATTATTTATTGATTGATTGTGGTTTGGCTCCCTCTCCCGCACCCGCAGCGACACAATTGTCGCTCGTAGCTCCGGAGTGGGGGGAGGGTTGCTGTGTCGCAACGATTTAGAAAATATCAAGCCAGCTTTGGGGGCCCCGGATAGCCTGTTGATAGCCACGTTTTCGGTTCGGAATAGAAGCTGCCAAGCACCATGTCGTGCAGCGCGAAATAGACCTGCTGTTTGAGACCAATTGAGCTGTCGCGCAGGGCCAGCAGTGACTGCGCGACTGCGGGCGCTTCGCTCATGTCCCAGTTGCCACTGAAACCGAGAATCATGCGTGCCGGTTTGAGCGCGAGCAGGCCAAACAAATCGCCGACTTCACGTCGCGTGGACGGCGGAAAATTATCAATGAGCGCGCCCGCGGCAGCGACCACACGTGACAGCTCAGCGTCACGACTCGCGACATCGGCGGGCAATGCCGAGCCCAGCACGGCGGCCGCGACGACGCTCAACATGCCCGCATGCTTTTGCACGAGCGCGCCGCCCTTCGGAGCCGCGCTGGATGAGCCCATACGGGGCAATACGAACGCCGCGCCTGCGGCAATCGCGCCCGCCACACCCACAAAAATGAATCTGCGCCGAGACCACATGTCGTGCATCCTCCTGTTTTCCTGGCGCAATTCTAGGCAGGCATAGTAGAGCGAGTTGTCTACAGCCCGCTTGCGGCGACGCACCACTAAAGCGGCGCGCTATGCTGTGCAAATGGCTAAAGCTGGCTCTCTCGAATCCGAACTGCGCAAGAACTTTACGGCGGCGCGTGCGCACCGCAACGTGGCTAATGCCGTGCCGCTCACATCCGCAGACCGCATGGCAGTGCGGGCCTTTCAGCAAGCACGTCTGGCACACACCCACGCCGACCTGCTGGAGTCGACACAATTTGGCCCTGCCGCACAATTTTTTCTGACCGAGCTCTACTCCACCGAAGACCTGACGCAGCGCGATGCCGACATCGAGCGCGTGATCAAGATTCTGGTGCGATTTTTGCCCGATAAGGCGCTCGCGACGCTGGCTGCCGCGCTTGAAATGGACGCGTTATCCGAGCATCTGGATGGTGAAATGGTGACCGCCTTACGCGCCATTCAAGGCAATAAAGAACCGCTAAAAATTGACGCAAATCGTTATAAGCGCGCGTATAAAACGGTGGGACACGCCGATCAACGGCTGCAACAAATTGAGCTCACCCGATCCATTGGCGGCGCGCTTGACCAGCTCGCCCGCAAGCCCATGCTGCGCGTGCTTCTCCGCATGATGCGCACGCCCGCCGTGGCGGGCGGCGTGGGCGGTTTGCATGAGTTTCTGGAGCGTGGCTACGCGGCGTTTGCGCACATGAAAGACGGTCAGGCGTTCATCAGTTCAATCGCCAATCGCGAGCGGCAAGAACATGATCGACTGATGGGGTAGCCACCGTGACAGCGGCCGACTATTTACCGACGCGCGGCGCGTTTTGCAGGAATTCGACCAGTTGCTGCTTCCAGAATTTTGCCTGCCCGGTGGTGCCGTGACCCGCTGTCATTTCAGAACCCGGAATCAAAAATACGCGACCATTTTTCACCCGCTTGATCTCACGATCCATGATGCCCGTCTCGGGAGGATTACGCTCATCATCAGCGGCGTTGATCGCAAGCACCGCAGCCTGAATGCGCTCCAGCCCCGGCGACGGGTTGTAGTCGCGCGACGAGTCCCATTGATACAAATGATCGTTGGCGTCACCGACGAACGGCGCGGTTAAACGCTGATTCAGGATCGCATCCGCCTTCTCACGCGTTGGCGCCGCCTTGTACAGCCCCTGATTGCCGCCGAGTGTGGCCACGCCGAAAAACACCGATGCAAACTGCAGGCTCTTGGGTTGTTTTGTGTAATTGCCGCCGTTCCACTCCGGGTCGTTTTTGATCGAATCGATGATCAAACGACGCAGCATCCAGTTGCGACTTGACATCTCCGACGGTTGCGCCGCCATCGGCACCAGCGCATCCATGAATTCAGGATGTTTCACGCCCCAGATCCACGTCTGCATGCCGCCCATCGAGTTACCTATAATCACGCGCAAGTGCTTGATGCCCAGGTGTTCGGTGAGCAGCCGGTACTGGCCGTCGACCATGTCGTCGTAGTTGTATTTGGGAAAGGCCGCGCGCAAGCCGTCCGACGGTTTGGTCGACTTACCGGTGCCAATCGCGTCGGGCAGGATCACGTAATAGCGGCTCGCGTCCAGCGGTTGGCCCGGCCCGAACAGCTCCCCCGCGAAGCCCGCATTGAGCATGCCGCTCCCCGAGCCCGTGGTGCCATGCAAAATCAACACCGGCTCGCCGGACGGCTCGCCCACCGTGACATAGTTGATGCGCACTTCGGGCATCATTTCACCGGCGCTGAACCGGAAGTTTTGTAAGACGACGCTGGCCTCTTTCGGTGCTGGATAATCTGCGGCCGTGGCCGCGAGCGCGAACGATGCAAACGTCACGCAACACGCAATGCGCAGCAGCGGTTTCAGTAATTTCATGGCGTCCTCCTTAATTGACAGCGGACGCACTGTAACGCAGTCGGGTCAACACATCCGGTGCGAGTTCCGAATACAGCTTTCTGTTGAAATGCCCAGTTCATTTAGGCATGGGATGAATATTGGCTATAAGTCGACTTAACGCATAAACCAGCACTACGCCCAGACTGAATGGGGGTTTCGGCGTTAAGCTGGGATTGATAACACAGGGCGACGCAGCGGCGGAAATTGTGCGAATGACGACACACATTGGCCGCATTTCTGCCAACGCAGCGGCAAAATCGGCGCTGACGAATCTAGCGCTTACCGCCGTAAGCCATTGTTTACGTTGAATGTGTGGCGCGCCCGACAGGAGTCGAACCTGTGACCCTTGGCTTCGGAAACCAATACTCTATCCAGCTGAGCTACGGGCGCAAGCTTTGATTATAGGGGCGCATCCGTTGGCCGATAGCGTCGTTATAATCGTGGGTTGTTAAACGCTTGGATGTCGAGCGTTGCTTCAATTTAATTCAAAGCTACAGTCATGAGCGAAGAACACGGCAGCCTGGTTAACACACCCAAACAACTGATCGTCATCTGTGTCGTTGCACTCGTGGTTCCGGTGGCCATCGCCTTGCTGGGATCGCAGTTGTTGAGCGGAAGCAAACACATTGACCGCACCGAGCCCAAACAGCTGGTTGAACAGCGCATCAAGCCGGTCGGCGAGCTAGTGAAACTCGACGGTGCGCCGCCGCCTGCGGCGCCAGCGGCGGGTGTGGTTGCCGTTGCCGCCAAAGCGAAGACGGGCGAAGAGGTCTACAACGGTGCCTGCGTGGCCTGTCACGGCGCTGGGATTGCCGGCGCACCGAAGACAGGTGACAAAGCGTTATGGGCCCCGCGTATCGCGCAGGGCGTCAATGTGTTGTACGAACACGCGATCAAGGGTTTCAAAGGGATGCCTGCCAAAGGCGGTCAAGTCGCGCTGTCGGACGACGAGGTCAAGGCAGGCGTTGACTATCAGGTCGCCAAAGCCAAGTAATGAACGCAACGTTCGTAATCAACGCGCCGCTGGGCGCGTTTTTTATTGCCCGGAACTTTAATAAGGGCGCACGGCGATGAGCACCTACGTCGTCGGTGACATTCAGGGCTGTGACGATGAACTGGGCGAACTGCTGCGCCTGATCCGATTTGATGCTGCGACCGATCACGTGTACTTCGTGGGCGATCTGGTCAACCGCGGGCCCAAGTCGGTCGAAGTGTTGCGTCGTGCGAAGGCGATGGCGGATCGTGGCGCTGCCGACAGCGTGCTCGGCAATCACGATTTCTTTTTGATCATGGCACTCGAAGGCTTTTCCGAACTGCATGATGGCGACACACTCCATCAGGTGCTGCGCGAGCCAGACGCGAGAGAACTGGTTGACTGGCTCCGGCATCGTCCCCTGTTGATTGAAGTCGACGACACAGTGATCGTCCACGCCGGGCTGCTGCCAGCCTGGACGGTGGCCGATGCGCGCATGCTGGCGCATGAGATTGAGCGTGAATTGCGCGGCCCGAATTACCGCAGTTTTTTGCAGACACTGTTCGGCAACGAGCCGCGCAGCTGGCACGACAGTCTGAGCGGCGTGGCCCGCTCCCGCGCCACCGTCAACGCGTTCGCGCGGCTGCGTTTTTGCACACCCTTTTCTGAGATCGAATTCAGGGAAAAGCGCGAAGCATCGTTTGCGCCCAGGGGATTTTCGCCGTGGTTCAAGTTGCCGGGTCGTCGCTCGGCAAGCGCGCACGTGATCAGCGGTCATTGGTCGAGCGAAGGGCTTAGGCTGCTGCCCACTGTGAGTCTGCTCGATTCCGGCTGCCTTTGGGGTGGCGCGCTCACCGCCGTGCGATTACAGGATCGGGCCGTGTTTCAGGTGCCGAGCCAGCAGCCCGTCTCTTTACTTCAGGACTGAAGCGCGGCGCGAATCCATGTCTCCGCGCGCAGGGCGACCTCACGCCGATTGAGCCCCGCGCACTGGATCGCACCGAGAAAACGCAGCTCGGCCACCACCCGCCCTTCGTGGTGGAGTGCATGCAGCGAATCAAGCAACGACATGTCGCCGATGTAGGCCGCGGCATCCGTCCGCGCACCGTCGGACGCCCGAAAGTAGCGAATCGCGACCACCCACACTTCGCCCTCGGCGGCCACGATAGGCTCCAGCAACGATGCGTGAAATTTGAGCACGTCGTGACCAATGCTGGTGGTGCCTTCCGGAAACACCGCCACCGTCTCGCCCGCAGCCAGCAAATCGTGCACCACGTGCTTCAGGCGATGCGTGTCTTTGCGGTCGTTTCGGTTGATAAATATGGTGCCCACGTTGTTCAACAGTCGTCCCGCCAACGGCCAGCGTTTCAGCTCAGACTTGGCGATGAAGTGGCAGGCGTGCTGCGTGTTGAGCGCAAATATGTCTGACCACGACACGTGATTGGCTACCAGCGTGACCGGTTTGTCAGCGTCGGCCGGAAAGCCCACGGCTCGCACCTCGACCCCGGCCCGATGCAGAATTTCACGCGACCAGGAGCGAATAATGGCGTGGCGGTGATGCTGTTCACCTCGCGCAAATGCCGTGACCGACAGCAACAGGCCCCATAGCAATTGACTGGTCAGGCGCGCAATGCGCCACGCGAACGACAAACGGATCATCATGCGCACGCCCCGCCCGGATGACCGTTTATCGCGGTCGACCGCTCGACGATGCGCTTTTTATTATGATTAGGCCCGAATGAAAAAGCTTGGCGGGCAATTTCACGTGTAATGACACTTTGCTGGTCGGCTTTGCGTCTTAACCGGTACAACGACATATTTTCAGGAGAGACCCACATGTCACGAATTCTCGCACTCAGCCTTGCCAGCGCCTTGATCGCACTGACCGGCTGCGATGCCACCCAGCCAAAAATTGGCTCGGACAGCGCAAAAACAGCGGCCACTGGCTCAGCAGGTGGCGCTGCAGCGCAAAACGTTAATGCCAAGCTCGGTCGCTGCGACAAGCCAGCCGGCACGATCGCACTGGTCGAAGACACCGGTCTCGACTGGTATCGCGCCTATCTCGACAAATATCGCCTCGGCTCCACCACTCCCGTGCTTCGCCTGCTGATTCAGCAATCGAACTGCTTCATCGTGGTTGAGCGCGGCCGCGCTATGGCTAACATGCAGCAAGAGCGCGCGTTGCAAAACTCGGGCGAAATGCGTCAAAACTCCAACTTTGGCAAAGGCCAAATGGTTGCCGCCGATTACTCGCTGACGCCTGAGGTGCTGATCAGTGCCCGTGGCACCAGTGGTCTGGGCGCAGCGCTCGGCGGCTTCGGTGGTCGTCTGGGCGTGCTCGGCGCGGTTGCTGGCGGCATTCAAACCAACGAATCAGCCGTGATGTTGACGCTCGTTGACAACCGTTCAGGCGTTCAGGTGGCGGCGGCTGAAGGCTCGTCCTCCAATACCGACTTCAATCTGGGCGCAGTGCTTGTAGGCTCCAGCGGCTTCGGCGGCGCAGGCGGATACACCAGCACACCGCAGGGCAAGGTCGTGACGGCAGCGTTTACTGATGCGTACAACAACATCATCGGCGCCGTCAAAAACTACAGCCCACAATCCATGGGTGACCGTGGCATGGGCACCGGCGGACGTCTGACGGTTGAAGGTTCCTCGCAACAAAACGGCGCGTCGGTTCAGTCAAGCCAGGCTGCTGGCCCGCAGGGCGCCAACGCCAATATGTCCGTGCGCGATGCGCAGATCAAGCTGAACCAGCTGAGCTACAGCGTCGGCACGCCAGACGGTCAGCTTGGCAAAAACACGGTAGCGCAGATTCGCTCGTTCCAGCGTGACCGCCGCTTGACGGTGAACGGCCAGCTCGATCAGGCGACGATGAACGAATTGGCGAAGTAATTTTTCGCCTTCGAGAAAAGCCCGCCTCGTGCGGGCTTTTTTGTGTCTGCCACATAGGCGACTGCGTCAAAATGCCTGATTGACAGAAACACAGGGGTTCAACGCATGAATCGTCGCGCCGAGTGGTCACCTGTAAAGTCACCCAGTCCGTTCAAGCACGACGGCACCCATCGCATTCCAAATCGCGTGTACAGCGACGCCGAGCTGCATGCCCGCGAGCTAGAGGCGTTCTTCTACCAGGCGCACTGGTGCTACGTTGCGCTCGAATGCGAAATCCCGAAAGCCGGTGATTACAAAGCAACGATGATCGGCGAAAAGCCTGTCATCGTCGTGCGCGATCGCGATGGTAGCGTGAACGTGCTGGAGAATCGCTGTGCGCACAAAGGCGCGAAGTTCTGCCAGAAGGAATTTGGCAACGCTAAGGTCTTTGTCTGTCCGTATCACCAGTGGGGCTACCGGCTCAACGGCGATCTGGCGGGCGTTCCGATGAAGAACGGCGTTGGCGGTCAGGGTGGAATGGACGCGGATTTCAAGCTTGAGGAACATGGTCTGAGCAAGCTTAAAGTCCATGTTCACAACGGCATCGTGTTCGCGAGTTTTGACCCGGACGTTGAGCCATTTGAGTCCTTCATCGGTTCAGAACTGATGCCATTTTTCAACCGCACTTTCGATGGCCGAAAGCTCACGTTGCTGGGCTACAACCGGCAACGCATTCGTGGCAACTGGAAGTTGATGCAGGAGAACATCAAGGACCCGTATCACCCCGGTCTGCTGCATGTATTTTTCGTGACGTTTGGCCTGTGGCGGGCGGATCAAAAGAGCGAGCTGCGCATCGATCCGCGCGGTCGCCATGCGCAGATGATTTCCACGCGAAATTCGGGTGGCGAAAATCAGGAAGTCACGGCAGGCGTGAGCAGTTTTAAGGAATCGCTGAAACTCGAAGACCCGCGCCTGATGGATGTGGTGCAGGAGCCGTGGTGGGGCGGGCCAACGGCGGTGATGCAGACCATTTTTCCTAGCGTCATCATTCAGCAGCAGGTGAATTCGCTGTCCACCCGACAGATCATTCCGCGCGGCCCCGATGAGTTCGATTTTGTGTGGACGCATTTCGGTTTTGCTGACGACACGCCCGAGATGACCGAGCGACGCTTGAAGCAGGCCAATCTGTTTGGTCCGGCGGGACTTGTGTCGCTGGATGATGGTGAAGTGATCGAGTATTGCCAGCAGGCGACGACGGCCTATCCCGACGCTGAATGTGTGGTTGAACTGGGCGGCAAAGATGGAGGCGTGGCGACGCCGCACATGGTCACAGAGACGCTCATTCGTGGCATGTATCGCTACTACCGTGAGACATTGGGACTATGAATCTGCTAGAAGTCATCGAACTCAACGCGCGCTACGGGGACGCACTCGATCGCTTTGATCTGACCGGGTGGCAGGCGCTGTTCACGCCGGATGCCGTCTACCGCGCGCAGGCTCGCGAGAATTTTGATCGTGGTCTGCCGCTCGCTGCAATTTATCTCGACGGTCACGCCATGATGACCGACCGCATCACGGGCATTGAGAAAACGTTGGTATTCGCGCCGCGATTTACGCGGCACATCATCGGCCTTCCCTCAATCGAAAACAACACGGCAAGAACGCCGTTCATCATCGTGCAAACCGTGACCACCGGCCTGCCAGAAATCCTTGCGACCGGCTGCTATCACGACACGCTGGCGAGCACGTCGGACGGCATTCGCCTCGCCGCGCGCAACGCCGTGTACGACAACGCGCTGATCCCGAATTCTCTCGTCTACCCTCTTTAGAAAACACGCACTATGGATCTCGGACTCAAAGGCAAAAACGTCATCGTCACCGGCGGCAGTCGCGGTATTGGTCGCTCGACGGCGCTGGCGTTTGCAACGGAAGGCGCGAACGTGGCGATCTGCGCACGTAACCCAAAAACGCTTGAGCAAGCACGCGCTGAGATCGCCTCGCTCGGCGTCAAGGCGTTCGCGCAATCTTGCGACGTAGGCGACGCGGCAGCGCTCACCGCGTTCCTGCAGGCCGCCCACGACGCGCTCGGCGGCATCGACGTGCTGGTCAACAATCCGTCCGGTTTCGGTATGGCTGACGACGACGCAGGCTGGGCAGCGGGCTTCAATGTGGACATGATGGCGGCCGTTCGCGCGAGCTGGCAGGTGGTGCCGTGGATGGAGGCGCGCGGTGGCGGCGCGATCATTCAC
>JANXNO010000441.1 GCA_025354075.1 Burkholderiales bacterium
CTTCGAACTACGTTTGCGATTTGAAAAAAGGTGATGTGGTGCAGGTGATCGGCCCGTTCGGCGCGACCTTCCTGATGCCCAATCATGCGCCGAGCAACATCCTGATGATCTGCACCGGTACCGGCAGCGCGCCGATGCGCGCCATGACCGAGCGTCGTCGGCGCCTGCGTCTTGCGGGCACCGACAACGGCGGAAAACTCATGCTGTTCTTCGGCGCTCGCTCGCAGCAGGAGCTGCCGTATTTCGGCCCGCTCATGAATCTGCCGAAGGACTTCATCGACATCAACTTCGCGTTCTCGCGGACACCGAATGAGCCGAAGCGCTACGTGCAGGATCTCATGCGTGAGCGCGCTGCGGACATCGCGACGTTGCTGAAGGATGCGAACAGCTACATCTACGTGTGCGGTCTGAAAGGCATGGAGGCGGGCGTGCTGGACGTGTTGCGCGACACCGCGATTGCCCACGGTCTGGATTGGTCGGCGTTGCATTCAGAACTCAAGCGTGATGGGCGTCTGCATTTGGAAACGTACTAATCTTTTTGAGCGGCGTTTACACGCCATTCTGGCGTCATTCTCGGCGCAGCGGGGAATCCAGACGGTGGCATTCGGTGCAAGGTAGTTGGTCGCGCACAGTCGGCTTTCTGGATCCCCGCCTTCGGCGAGGATGACGCCACTAAAACCAAAACGCTCGCGCTGCACGCCTCTCGAGGATAATGTTGGCCATCGCTTAGTCACATTCGGCTCAGGCCGCACGCACCATGAATACCCGCCAAATCGCAGCTACGCTAGCGGCCACCTTCATCACCGCGCTTACCTTCGCACAGGCTTGGCCGACCAAACCGGTTCGCGTCGTCGTGCCTGCGCCCGCTGGCTCCTCGCTCGACTTCGTGGCCCGCGTGCTGGGCGAAAAACTGGGGGCCAAATGGGGGCAGGCCGTGGTGGTCGACCCTAAGCCGGGTGCGGGCGGGATGATTGGCGTTGACGTTGCTGCCAAATCCACTGACAACCACACTCTAGTGATCGGCTTTCCCGGCCCGACGGCGTATGGCCCGTTCATGTACAAAAAAATGCCGTACGACACGTTGAAGGACTTGGTGCCGATTGTCGTGACCACGACGCAGCCAAACGTGCTCGCCATCAACGCCGCGCTGCCGGTGAAGACCGTGGCGGAGCTGGTCGCTTACGGCAAGGCCAATCCTGGCAAGCTCTCGTACGCGAGCGTCGGAAACGGTTCGTCTTCGCATCTGGCGATGGAATTGTTCAAAACCGAAGCCGGTTTTGAGGCGCAGCACATCCCGTTCAACGGCTCGCCACCCGCCGCGCTGTCCACCGCCAACGGCGACACGCAACTACTGTTCGCTGTCGCCTCCGGCATCGCGCCGCATGTGCAAAGCGGCAAGATTCGTCAGATCGCGGTGACCAGCGCCGGGCGATTTGATTCGCTGAAAGAGTTACCGAGCATCTCGGAATCGGTGAAAGGGTTTGAAGCGGTTGCATGGAACGGCCTGTTCGGCCCATCAACACTCCCCGCCGACATCGTCGCCAAAATCAACGCCGACGTGAACGCCGTGCTCGCCGATCCCGCCATCCGCGACCGCCTCGTCGCAGCAGGCATGGCTCCCGGCGGCGGCACAAGCGCCGCATTCAGAGCCATACTCGACGCCGACATGAAGAAATGGGGCGGAATCATCAAGCGGTTGAACATACAGCTTGACTAGGAAATGCCCGTTATTATTGGGCCTAAGGGCATAAAACGGGTTAAGTCGGTTTAGGTCGTTTTATCCGACTGCGCCCAAACTAAATGGGCATCTTCGAATTGACTCACAAATAACCGTACCGAAGGGATGATCGTTGACTCATAAGTCAGCGTACCGAGCGTTGTTAAAGATTCGGGCGAGAGTATCGTCGATATCGCGCTTCAATTTGAACGGGTTTAAGGTTTGGTAGTGAAGG
>JANXNO010000456.1 GCA_025354075.1 Burkholderiales bacterium
TCGGTGTTCATCGGTGCCAGCAACCAACTGGGCGAGTTTGAATCTGGTGCTACCGCGGCTTGGCTCGGACCGGTCGGCTCGGTGGTGCTGGGCGGCGTTGGCACGTTAGTGGTGGCACTGCTGTGGCTGCGCCTGTTTCCAGCGCTGGCAACGCGTGACTGGCTGCAAACGCCGCAGCTTGATCCGCACCGCTAATCAGTTCGGCGACACACGTAAAATCTTGCCGTTCGAGTCGTCAGTCAGCGCATAAATAAACCCGTCCGGGCCCTGACGTACGTCGCGAACGCGGTACTTTAAATCGCCCAGCAAGCGCTCTTCTGCGACTACGCGTTCGCCATCAAGCCTGAGTCTGGCCAGATGCTGTCCCGCCAACGCACCAACGAACAACGAGTTCTTCCATTGCGGAAAACGATCCGCCGTGTAGAACGCCATGCCCGAGGGCGCAATCGACGGCACCCAGTAATGAATCGGCTGTTCCATGCCTGTCTTCACGCTGCTGTCGTGCATGCGCAAGCCGGAATAATCGATGCCGTAACCAATTACCGGCCAGCCATAATTTTTGCCGGCGAGTGGCACGTTGATCTCGTCGCCGCCCTGAGGCCCGTGCTCGTGAGTCCACAGCTTGCCGCTGGTCGGATTGATGGCCGCGCCCTGCATGTTGCGATGGCCGTAGCTCCAGATTTCTTTGCGGGCATTGGCGGTGTTCGCGAACGGATTATCTTTTGGAATGCTGCCGTCAGCATTGATGCGGATGACCTTGCCGAGGTGCGTTTCCAGTGATTGCGATTTATCTTTTTCGCTGTAGCGCTCACCCGTGGTGATGAACAAAGTGCCGTCGTTCGCAATCACGATCCGTGAACCGAAATGCGCGCCACCACCCACGACGTCGGTTTGCGCAAAAATAACCGTTACGTTCTCGATTTTGCTGTCGTCGGCGGACAACTGCGCGCTGGCGACCGCCGTGCGAGCTCGGCCCGATACCGGTTGCGCAAACGAGAAATAAATCGTGCGACTTTGCGCAAAATCCGACGAAACCACAACGTCAAGCAGTCCGCCCTGACCCACCGCGTGCACCGCAGGCACGCCCGCCAACGGCGCGCCCACTTTGCCATCAGAAGTAACGATACGCATCTTCCCCGTGCGCTCAGTCACCAACATGCGTCCGGCAGGCGCGCCGGGCATAAACGCCATCGCCCAAGGGTGATCCAATCCCTCGGCCACGATGACCGCCCTGGCGCTGCCATTAGTCGCTGCGGATTTGCTGGGGATTGCCCCACTTTGCGCTTGCGCGGAGGACGACGTCATCGACAGGACGACGGCAGACAATGCTGCCAAAAAAAGTGATCGATTCATAAAGCAGTACTCAATTGCAACCGTACAAAACAAAAAAGCCAGGCTATGACACCTGGCTTTTTTTGCAGTTCTAGACTGACTGAGGCTTAGTAGCCGCCGCGACCACCGCCGCCGCCGCCACCGTAGCCGCCACCGCCGCCGGAGCCGCCACCGCCGTAACCACCGCCGCCACCACCACTGCCGCCAGTGCGCGGGCCGCGGAAACCACCCGCACCACCACCGCCGCCACCAGGACCACGGGGAGGACGGTCACCGGCTGGAGCCGGACGTGCCTCATTGACGACCAGAGGGCGGCCTTCAATGGACTTGTTATTCATACCGGCGATGGCTTTTTGAGCGCCATCATCCGTGGCCATGGTCACGAAAGCAAAACCGCGCATGCGGCCTGTTTCACGATCCATTGGCAGATGAACATCGGACACTTCGCCAAATTCGGCGAACTCAGAGCGAATCATATCCGGCGTAGCGCGGAAGCTGATATTGCCCACAAACAAACGATTACCCATGGTGTGTAGATCTATCCTTGATAAAAAACAAACGCGGATTTCAAGGACTCGTCAGTATCGATGCTGTACGGAACAGCGCTCACACTCGGGAACCAGGAAACTCGCCAAACGCGAGGAAAAACGCAACTACGTCAATCCACGTATCCGAACTATGCCACAAATTTTTCGACTCTGCTTACGAAACCGCACGATTTATGATGGGTTTAAGGCAATTTATGACAATTTAGTTTCGCTAACGCGAAGTGTTAGCGCTCACCTACGCGGTCGGTTCGAGCATACATTTGTACCAGAGAGCTTTAACGCCGGGTAACCGGGCTTGCGAAGTGACCCTATTGCCCCTACATTCCACGTAATGCAAATTCTTTGCCCTGGAGAACACGATGGACATGAATAACGTTTCCGACATAC
>JANXNO010000471.1 GCA_025354075.1 Burkholderiales bacterium
CTCTCCCGCTTGCGGGAGAGGGTTGGGGTGAGGGTGCCAGCGGCGAATCCAAACAAGACGGCTGCATTGCAACCAACCACCCTCACCCCTGCCCCTCTCCCGCTTGCGGGAGAGGGGTTCAAGACGCCAAATCCGTCGATAGTTAACTGCATGCGTTAATGCGCCTCGTCCCAGTTCGCGCCAACACCTACCTCGGCAACCAGCGGTACGCGCAACTGCGCGACGCTGGTCATGCGTTCTGGCAACATTTTTTTGACGATTTCCAGTTCGTCCTGCGGCACTTCGAGCACCAATTCATCGTGCACCTGCATGACCAGTTTCGATTGCAGTTTCGATTCGCTTAGCCATGCGTCAACGGCGATCATTGCCAGCTTGATGAGGTCGGCCGCTGTGCCCTGCATTGGCGCGTTGATGGCTGCGCGTTCAGCACCAGCGCGACGCGGGCCGTTGCCGCCGTTGATGTCGGTGAGCGTGAGACGTCGCCCGAAAACGGTTTCAACGTAACCATTAGCACGGGCCGATTCGCGCGTTGCTTGCATGTACTCGGCCACGCCCGGATAGCGCGCAAAATATTTGTCGATGAACTGCTGTGCGGCTCCGCGCTCGATGCCAAGTTGCGAGGCAAGACCGAATGCGCCCATGCCATAGATTAGTCCGAAGTTCACTGCCTTGGTGTAACGGCGTTGCTCGCTAGTGATTTCTTCAATCGGGATGCTGAAAATGTCGGCCGCCGTAGCTTTATGAATGTCGAGGCCTTTCGCAAATGCATCCAGCAGCGACGCGTCCTGCGAAATATGCGCCATGATGCGCAGCTCGATTTGCGAGTAGTCGGCGGACACAATCACGCTGCCCGGTGGCGCGATGAACGCCTTGCGAATCTCGCGGCCCTGCGACGTGCGCACAGGGATATTTTGCAGGTTTGGATCGTTACTCGACAGGCGTCCCGTAATTGCCGTGGCCTGACCGTAGTTGGTGTGTACGCGTCCGGTGTTCGGGTTCACCATCTTCGGCAATTTATCGGTGTAGGTGCTTTTGAGTTTTGAGATTGATCGATGTTCGAGCAGGAGCTTGGGTAGCGGATAGTCTTCCGCCAGCTCACTCAAAACCTCTTCGTCCGTAGACGGTTGCCCCGTCGCAGTTTTGCGTTTGACCGGTATGCCTAATTTGACGAACAGGATCTCACCAAGCTGCTTGGGTGAGCCGAGATTGAACGGCTGGCCTGCGAGCTCAAACGCTATTTGTTCGAGTGTGTTGATCTGCAATCCGAGTTCGTGCGATTGCTTTTGCAGCAGCGCCGAATCAATCAACACGCCGTTGCGTTCGATGCGCACCAACACTTCGCGCGTTGGCATTTCGAGCGCTTCGTAGATGTATTGAAGCTTGGGATCAGCGGCGAGCAGCGGATAGATCGCATGGTGCAAACGCAGCGTCACGTCGGCATCCTCGGCGCTGTATTCGGTTGCGCGTGCGATGTCTACTTCATCGAAGCCAATCTGTTTCGCGCCTTTGCCTGCGACCTCCTCAAACTTGATCGTATTTTCGTCCAGAAAACGCAGCGCCATCGCGTCCATGTTGTGCAGTTTGTGGCTCTCCAGCACGTAGTCTTCAAGCAGCGTGTCATGCGCCACGCCGCACACTTGAATGCCCGCATTGAGCAGAATGTGTTCATCGTATTTGGCGTTTTGTGCGAGCTTTTTTTTGCTCGCGTCCTCAAACCACGGTTTGAGTTTTGCGAGCGTTGCATCGAACGGCAATTGTTCAGGCGCACCGGGGTACCGGTGCGCGAGCGGAATGTAGACCGCATCGAACGGCTGCCATGCGAATGACAGGCCGACGATCTTGGCGAGCATCGGTTCGAGGGAGGTGGTTTCGGTGTCGAAGCAGGTCAGCTCGGCGGCGTTGATGGCGGCAATAACTTCGTCGAGCTGGGCGGCGGTTGAAATGGTGCGGTAGGTGCGGGGCTTTTTCTCGGCAGCAGCTTTACTCCCCTCCGCCAGCGGGAGAGGGTCGGGGTGGGGGTGGCTCGTGGTGAGCAGATCCGGTTGAATTGGGTCGCCACGTTGGCCCTGCGTGTCACCAACGCCCTCACCGCCCGCTCCGGCGCCAACTGTCGCAAGCGTGCTGCCGCGCTCGCGGGCGAGGGGGACTGCACTGCGCAACTCATTGGCCATCCCCTTAAACTCAAACCGCTCAAAAAACGCAAGCAGCGCGGCTGTATCCGCCGCCGTTACTGCCAACCCATCAGGCGCGTATGGCAATGTCAAATCACACTTCACGGTGAGCAACTGTTTCGCTTTCGGCAACCATTCGAGCGTGTTGCGCAGGTTCTCACCGACCACGCCAGTGATCTTGTCTGCGTGGGCGACAATCGCGTCGAGCGAGCCGTGTTCTGTGAGCCATTTCACAGCTGTCTTCGGCCCGACTTTGGGCACGCCGGGCACGTTATCTACCGTGTCACCAATCAACGTGAGGTAGTCGAGAATCTGCGTGGGTGCGACGCCGAATTTTTCTTTCACGCCCGCGATATCGAGCGTTTCCATCGACATTGTGTTCTTCAAAATCACATGCTGAGTGACCAGTTGCGCGAGGTCTTTGTCACCCGTTGAAACAACGCAGTCCAAGCCCGCTGCTTCCGCCTGCACGGCGAGTGTGCCGATCACGTCGTCGGCTTCCACGCCCGTTTCCATGATCAGCGGCCAGCCCTGTGCCTTGATGATGTCGTGCAGCGGTTTGATTTGCGGACGCATGTCGTCTGGCATCGGCGAGCGCGTTGCTTTGTACTCGGGATACCAGTCGTCGCGAAACGTTTTGCCCGGTGCGTCGAAGATGACGGCGAAGTAATCGGGCTTCTCTCTGTCGACGAGCAGACGCAGCATCGACAACACGCCGCGTATCGCGCCGGTCGGCTCGCCTGCCTTGGTGCGCAGGTCTGGCAACGCGTGAAAAGCGCGGTAGAGATATGATGAGCCGTCAACTAAAACGAGTTTTTTGCGGGATTCCGACATGACAGTGAACAATGAAAGCACGAAGGCAAAAGTAGCGCAGCTCAAGAGCGCCGTGAGCGCTGCGGATTTGACGCCGGGGCAGGAAGCCTGGCGGGCGTTGCAGATTATGTCGGAGTTCGTCTACGCGACAGAAAAGCTGCGTCCGGTGCAGCCCGCCGTGTCCATTTTTGGCTCCGCACGCATTCAGGCCGACAACCCGTGGTATGGGCGTACGGTTGCGATTGCGCGGCTGTTGTCAGACTCCGGTTTCAGCGTGATTTCCGGCGGCGGGCCGGGCATCATGGAAGCTGCGAACGTCGGCGCGTTTGCCGGCAAAAGTTTGTCAATAGGGCTCAATATTCAATTGCCGCATGAGCAAAGCGGCAATCCGTTTCAGGATATGGGCATTTCGTTCAAGTATTTTTTCAATCGCAAGCTGGCGTTTGTGCGCACCTCCGCCGCGCTGATTTGCATGCCCGGCGGCTTCGGCACACTCGACGAATTGACCGAGGCGTTGACGCTGATACAGACCGGCAAAGCGCGGCGGATCCCGATCATTCTGGTTGGCCAGGAGTTCTGGGGCGGGCTGCACGGCTGGATGCGTGACACGTTGTTGCGTGACAAGCTGATCTCGCCAGGCGATGTTGAGCTGATGCAAATTCTCGAAGAGCCGCAGGAAATCGTGGACGTGATTTTTGACGCGTACGAGCGAATGGGCATCGCGCCGACCAAGGAAGAGCGGCAACAGATTTTGGGGATTTGAGCGTGATTTTGGAGAGAGGCCGTAGTCAGCAGCTTTTCTTTGAAATGACCACTGCATTGGGGCTAAGTGCCTATTTTATTAAAAGTCGAATATGCACAATTATTGCGGTTAGCCCCAGTGAAGCGGCGCTTCACAGAGAAAGCTGTACGCCGGCAGGGTGGGCACCCCGTGCCCACCACAGCGTTGCGTTACGACCCAATTTGCTTAGGCGAGGCTTGGTGGGTAGAGGCTGCCCACCCTACAGTGATGACGTCAACAGCACATGCTGAGCCGCGTGGCAGCGACGGCAGATATTGCGCTTGCCCGGCGACTGGCTCGCGAGGCGGGCGTGTTGCTGATGAATTTGCGTGATAGTGGTGCCCACGAAGGCTGTGCGCTGGGTGATGCGGGCGATCGTGAGGCCAATGTTTTTTTGCTGAAAGCGCTTGCTATTGAGCGCCCCGATGACGCCGTGTTGTCCGAAGAATCAGTGGATGATGGCATGCGCTTCACGGCAGAACGCGCGTGGATCATCGACCCACTGGACGGCACCCGCGAATACCGCGAATCGCGTGATGATTGGGCTGTGCACGTGGCACTCGTGGCGCGTGGCGAGGTGATCGCCGCGGCGGTCGCGCAGCCGATGCGCGATGAGGTTTTTGACTCGACGCCTGTACCTTTGACGCGCGGTCCTCAGCGGGTGATCGTCGTCAGTCGCTCGCGACCGCCAGCTTTCTCTGCGGATATCGCCAAGGCGCTGAACGCGCGCATCGAGCCCGTGGGCTCAGCCGGAGCGAAGGCGCTAGTGGTCGTACGTGGCCACGCACTGGCCTACGTACACGAGGGCGGTTTGAATGAGTGGGACGCGGCAGCACCCATCGGCGTGGCGCTCGCACACGGGCTGCATGTGTCCGATTTGCAGGGTCGCACGATTGTCTTCAATCAACGCGATGTCGTGCTGCACGGCGGACTGGTGCTGTGTCGACCGGAATTTGCGCCCGCGATTCTGGCGATCACGAAGACGGTCTCCCTGTAGGAGCGGCTTGCCGCGACCACGCGCTGCACGTGCCAAACTTGGGTCGCGGCAAGCCGCTCCTCCAAAAGCACCGCGCGCTAGATCTGTAGCCGCTCCACCACGCGCCCACCCCGCAGGTGTTCACTGATGATTTCGTCGACGTCGGCTTCGGTTTCGTAGTGGTACCAGATCTCTTCCGGATAAATCACCATGACCGGGCCTTCATCGCAGCGGTCCAGGCAGCCCGCGTTGTTCACGCGCACGCGTCCGTGGCCAGCGAGCCCGAGGCCCTTGACCTTTTTCTTGGCGTAGTCGCGCAGATCGCCCGCGCAGCGCTCACCGCAGGACGGACGACCATCGTCGCGCTCGTTGGTGCAAAAGAAAACGTGGTGTTTGTAGTAACTCATAAGGGCACCTCTAAAATTCATTTATAGGGCGCAATGCGTCGTTGCGCCGTGCTCGCACTTTTTGTCAAAATCGCCCATGTACCGGTGCGCACTGAGGGTTGCTGCGCGCGCCGCGGCTAACACTGCATCCCTTTAAATGAATTTTAGAGGTGCCCTTTGACCAACGTTGCATTCACCTGAGTTAATTATGGCTGGCCCGCTCGCGCATCTCCGTGTTCTCGATTTAACCCGCGTGCTGGCGGGGCCCTGGTGTACCCAAACACTCGGTGATCTCGGGGCCGATGTCATCAAAATTGAGCGACCCGATACCGGTGACGACACGCGTGCATGGGGGCCTGCGTGGCTTTCCGACGCGGATGGGAAAGCGACTGAAGACTCTGCGTATTTCTCAAGCTGCAATCGCAACAAGCGGTCGATGACGGTGGACATTTCCAAGCCTGAAGGGCAAGCGCTGCTCCGCGAACTTGCTGCCAAGTGCGACATCCTCGTCGAAAACTACAAGCTCGGTGACCTGAAGCGCTACGGCCTTGACTACGAGGCGCTTGTCAAAATCAACCCCAAGCTCGTGTACTGCTCAATCACCGCCTACGGGCAAGACGGTCCGTACGCGCATCGACCGGGCTACGACTTGCTGTGTCAGGCCGAGGGCGGTTTGATGGCTATCAACGGTCATGCCGACGTCGATAAGGGCGGCCCCGGCGGCGGGCCGGTGAAGGTGGTGATTGCCGTCACCGACGTGCTCTCCGGCCTCAACGCGACCATCGCGGTGCTTGCCGCAATTGAAGCGCGTCACACCACAGGGCGCGGGCAGCATATAGACATCGCGCTGCTCGATTCCATTGTGCAGTTTGGTGCTAACCAGATCGCAACGTACTTCATCACTGGCAAGCTGCCAGAGCGCGTCGGCAATGCGCACGTGAATCTTGCGCCTTATCAGTCATTTAAAACCGCAGACGGTTACATGATCGTCGGCGCGGGTAACGACGGTCAGTGGCGCAGACTCTGCGACGCCATGGGTGTGCCCGACATGGCGTTCCGACCGGAATATCTGGAAATGAAAGATCGCAATGCGCATCGGCCACAACTGGTGGTCGATCTTGAGGCGATTCTCACCACGCAGACCACCGCGTTCTGGCTGGAAAAATTCGGCAGCCTCGGCATTCCGCACGCGCCGATCAATACCTACGATCAGGTGTTCGCGCATCCGCAGGTGCAACATCGCGAACTGCGTCTCGATATGCAGCGCCCGCCTGAGCAGGGCGGCGGCAATATCGCGATGGTGCGCAGCCCGATTCGCATGAGCGACACGCCCGTAACGTATCGTCATGCACCGCCGGTGAAAGGGTCGAGCACGGATGACGTGTTGCGTGATGTACTTGGCAAGAGCGATGCTGAAATCGAAGCGCTGAAATCTGTGACTGGCGAATAGGGCGGCCTCGTTGCGCTCGTCTGGCAGACTGGCAATTCCCCGAGCAGGTAGCTTGATGCTGCGAGCCCGAACGAAGCGACAAGTGCTGAGCCCCGGATCTGCGTCGGTTATGCAGCTTTGAGTAAACCCGATTCAGCACGCACCACGAACCTCCGTTCGGTTTCTGCCCACTGCTGGCCGCGTTCCACCAGATGCGCATACATGCGCGGCATCGCGGGATCGTTTGGCCAACCGCTTTCCTCCGCTACGCCGCAGTAAGGGCCAAGCCATTCGCGGCTCGACAGGTTGCGCCACACGTTCTCCGAATCAACAGGCAGTGCATGTTCGTCGGTTTGCCACAAACCGCGTCCATGTTGTGGAGACAGTTCAACCGGAATCACTGCGTCGGGCGATGGGTGAAACACGTAACCACGAGCCAGTGCGTAGTTTTCGACGACCAGCTCCTCTGGCGTTCGCGTTTCTCCGCACGTTGTTTCAAGCCAGCGGCAGATCGCCAGACGTCCGGCTTCCGTATGCCCGAGATCGGTTTGTCGCGTAGTCATCTTGCGGTATTTGTCGGTCATGCGGTCAAATGCGCGCGGACCGAAACAACCGGCCATGCCGAGTTCAGGATGCAGGTTGAGGTAATACTTGACCGTCACTTCCAGCGTCTCGATGACGCCGTCGTGACGCAGTAGCACCACGTCAAATTCGCCAACAGTGCGGCCCGCCGTTCGGACGATCAGGCCACGCGTTGCCGCGCGAACATCAGGCCGCGCCGCCTGCCAGAACAGCACAAATTTTTCGAAAGTGTGACCCAGCGGCGTGTTGACCAACGGATCGCCCAGTGACGCTTGGAGCGCAGCGGGCTCGTGGTCAATGGCGTGCAGCCAGTCCGTGCAACGAGCTAACTCCTGCGCTGACCACGCGTCAGTTCGCAAGCGACCTTGCCAGGCCGGGTTAGCAGCGTCAAACAGCGACGGCGAACCCATCGCCCACGCGAGACGGCGGGCATCGCCGTTATGCAATGAGTCGAGTAGCGAAGTCAGCACGCAGACACGTCGCCCACGTAACCGTCCCGCCGGTGCATTACCTGCACGCTAGCCAATCGCCAGCACACGTTTTAAAAACGCAGCAATGTCGTCCACTTCTTCAGCGCACACCGAATGCGGCATGCCGTATTCATGCCACTCCACTTTGTAGCCGTGGGTGTCTAACCGCGCCTTTGAAAGCTTTGCCAGTACAATCGAAATCACCGGATCCATCGAGCCATGCGCATAAAAAATAGGCAGATCCCGATTGCTGCTGGACGCTTCCGCCCCGAGCGTTTCTGCGCAGGCGAGATACGTGGATAGCGCCATAATGCCGCCCAATTTTTCCGGGTAGCGCAACCCCGTTTGCAACGCGATTACGCCGCCTTGCGAAAAGCCAGCGAGCACGATGCGTTTTGATGCAATGCCTTTGGCGCACTGGTCGGCGATCAGCTCATCTATGGCAACAGCGCTCCTGCGAACGCCGACCTCATCTGCGCGCTTGTCCAGCTCCGCCGCCACAATGTCGTACCAGGCGCGCATGACATAGCCGCCGTTGATGGTGACCGGCATGGTCGGCGCGTTGGGAAAGATGAAGCGCACGGTATGGTCGCGTGGCAAACCCAGCTCGGGCACCATCGGCACGAAGTCATTGCCATCGGCTCCGAGGCCATGCATCCAGATGACACAGGCGGTGGCCGGGGTTGCGGGTTCTAAAGTGATGCAGTCGAGCATGTCCAGCGTCAATAAAAAGCAGTTGAACAATTGTAGGGCGCACGGGCACGTAGCTTGCTTTATTTTTGTGCATAAATGCCAAAAGTAGGCGGCCCAATCAAAAAGTTACCGATGGATCAATTGTGAGTTCGTTCGACGCTGTGAACACCAGTTGGATACTCATTTGCGCCGTTCTCGTATGCATGATGCAGGCGGGTTTCACAGCAGTGGAAGCGGGCATGGTGCGCAGCAAAAACAGCATCAACGTTGCCTTCAAAAACCTGAGCGATTTCTACATCTCCTGCACGCTGTTCACGCTGGTTGGGTTCGGCTTGATGTTCGGCGCCAGTGCTGGCGGTCTGGTCGGCATTGAGCCCGGCCTCGCGTTCAATGCGCCCAGCAGCGGATTGCTCGCATTCTTTTTCTTTCAGATGGTGTTTTGCGGCACCGCGACCACTATCGTGTCGGGCGCGGTGGCCGAGCGCATGCGCTTCAGTTCGTACTGCATTACCGCCGTCATCATCTCGGCGCTGATTTATCCCGTAGTTGGCCATTGGGTATGGGCGGGTGCTTTTGAAGGCAAGTCGACGGGGTGGCTCGGTCAACTGGGCTTTATCGACTTTGCCGGGTCAACGGTGGTGCATTCGGTCGGCGGCTGGGTGTCACTCGCTGCGGTGTTGATCATCGGACCACGTTTGGGGCGCTTTGGAGAGTATGGCCGTCCCATTGATGGGCATGATTTGACGATAGCCACGCTCGGGGTTTTTTTGCTGTGGTTCGGCTGGTTCGGTTTCAATGGTGGCAGCTCACTGGCGATCACCGAAAAAACGCCGATGATCATCATCAACACCGCGCTTAGCGGCGCGGCGGGTGGCTTGTCCGCTATGGCAATCACCTGGTGGCGCTACGGGGTGCCGGCGGTGGACAAATCGATGAATGGCGTGCTCGCCGGCCTGGTGGCGATCACCGCTGGCTGCCATTTGTTGACGGTGCCGATGGCGATGTTTGTCGGCGCGGTAGGCGGCGTGGTCTGCGTGTACGGCGCGTCGATGCTTGAACACATGGAAATTGATGATGCGGTCGGTGCGGTGCCTGTGCATTTATTCGCGGGCATCTGGGGCACGCTCGCTGTGGCGCTCGCGCCCGATGGTGCGTGGGGCGAGGGCGTGTCGCGCGGGCAACAGTTCGTCAACCAGATGACCGGTGTGGTGAGTGTCGCGTTGTATGCGTTCGTAGCGAGCTACGTCCTGCTGTGGGTGGTCAACCGCTTTTTTCCGTTGCGCGTGACGGCGAACGACGAGCGATTGGGACTCAATTTCGCGGAACACGCGGCGGGCAGCTCACTGCTCGATCTCATCGTGCAGATGGATCGGCAGGCGCGTAAGGGGGACTTTTCGAATCGGGTGAATGTGGAGCCGGAGACCGAGGCCGCTCGCATCGCCGTTTTCTACAACGCGGTGCTCGACAAGTTCAATATCGACAATGATCGCCTGCAAATGGCGATGAAAAAGCTTGGCCAACTGGCTAACTACGATACCTTGACGGGGCTCGGCAATCGGCGCCTGTTCTTCGAAGCGCTGAAGCTCGCGCTAAGCCGCGTCGACTTGCTCGGCAAGTCGGTGGCGGTGTTCTACATCGACCTGGATCGTTTCAAAATCGTCAATGATCGCCACGGCCACGAGACCGGAGATCACTTTTTGAAAGAGGCGGCGCGGCGCATGATTGCCGCAGTGCGCGAGCGCGACAACGTGTGTCGCGTGGGAGGGGACGAGTTCGCGATTGTTGCCGAGGGTATTGCTGATGTTGACGAGGCAATGGCGCTGGCTGATCGAATTCACGCGCGCTTCGCGCTGCCCTTTGAAGTGAAGGGCAAATCGTTCCAGATTCAGGGCTCGATCGGGCTTTACGTCGTTGCGCCGGGCGGCGAGGAAACGGTCGTCTCGGCCGTCAAAAAGGCTGACGAGGCGATGTATACCGCCAAGGTGGCCGGGCCGTCGCGAACCCGGCTGTATCAGGACGCAGACTAAGGCGGATTAACGAATAATCGCGCCCATGCGGTCGATGGTGACGAAATCGACGTAGCTGCTGCCGCCGCGCTTCAGGTCGGCGAAATCAACGCTCATACCACCAAGATCGAGTGCACGTAACGCTTTCATCGCGATGCTTACGCCCTCGGGGGTAGCCTTGCCGCGTTGCAGCGCGGCAACAATCACGCGCGCCGTGACATAGCCTTCTAGCGAACGGGTGCCGTAGTCAGCCGAAGGGGCGGCCGCCTTGAGCTTCAGGTATTCGCGAATGATCGGCAATGAGGTGCGCGACTCGACCGGGCCAACCGTAGATGCAACGTAGCCGCGCAGCAGATCTTTGCTGAGTTGCTTTTGCAGGTAGGAAATGTCGACCGGTGACGGTCCGATCAACATGGCGTTGCCGCCCCGCTGCTTGTAGGCCTTGATGAAGCTGGCGGCGGGCGCAGAAATTGCGGCCAGAAAGATGACCTGTGCGTCCACCTTTAGCAGCGCGGCGACCGCCGGTTCAACGTTGCCGGTGATGCGGTCGTACGGGCTTTTGGCCAGTAATTCAATCTTGTATTTGGGCGCCAGCGCGGTCGCACTCGCCAGCAAGTCGCGACCGTAGCCATCGTCCTGAAACAGCACGGCAACGCGGGTCAGACCCATGCTGTTTAACGTGATAAACAACTGATTGACTTCATCGGCATAGCTCGCTTTGGTGACGAACACGCCGGGCTGGCCGATCACGCTGGACGCACCAGAACTCGGGCCGATCAATGGGATGCCGCTGCTTGTCAGCACGCCTGCCTTGATCAGTGCGTCCGCGTTTGCCGTGCCGACAGTCGCCGCAAACGCCACCGGGCTTTCGCGGGTGATGGTTTCCCGGGCGAGACGAACGGTGTCCTCGGGCTTGTAGGCGTCGTCGACCGACACCAGACGCAGCGGCGAGCCGTTGATGCCGCCGCTTGCATTAACTGCGTCAAATCCGAGACGCAAGCCCGCTGCGTAGGCTTTTCCTGCAACCGCCTGAACGCCGGTCAGTGGCGCGATTTGCGCTATGACAATGTCTTTGGCTGTCACGGCGCTGGGTGCAGCGAGTCCAAGGCTAAAAAGCAGTGTTGGCAGAAGTGCGCGCATAGCGGTTGTGCCCGCCGATGCATTGAACCGAAACATTGAATTCTCCGTGTCTAGTTATGCCATCGGAATATACTGTTGTCATAGGACTTTTCTGTGGAGAAAATCAAATTATCTGTACAACCATATTAACTTTAATTGCTCAACGCCCGATCGGCAGCGTCAGAACGTCAAATGCACCTTCATCGACTGCGACCGGTCTGCCGCCATCAAAAAGGCGTCGTTCGCAGCGCTCATTTTGTAGCTGTGCGTCAACAGCGACGACACGTCAATCGCCCCCGACGCCAGCTCCTGCACCGCAGCGCCGTATTCGCCATCAAAGCGAAACGCGCCCAGCCAATCCACTTCACGCGACACCATGCGATTGACGGCAACGTCGGCCGTGGGCACGCCCAGCATGCCCACTTGCACCACGCATCCGCCTGATGCCGTAGCCTGAATCGCCGAAGCAATGGCGGCGGCGTTGCCAGAGCATTCAAACGTCACGTCAAACGTGCCTTTGTTGGCGTACCAGGCTTCCACTCTTTCGGGCGCGGTGACGGCGTTCACCGCTTCGTCAATGCCCAGTGCCTCCGCCCTTTTGAGCGCCGCATCGGCCACATCGGTCACCGCGATATGGGCCGCCCCCGCGCGCTTGGCGGCGAGCACCAGCAGGCTGCCAATGGGCCCGACGCCGGTCACCAGCACGCTCTTGCCCACGAGCGAGCCGGCGCGGCGCACGGCGTGTAGCGCCACGGCCAGCGGCTCAGCCATCGCCGCTGTTCGAAAGTCACAGCTTTCCGGCACCACAAAACACTGCGCCTCGGTCGCCACAATCACCTCGCGAAATATGCCTTGAATGTGCGGGAAGAGGGCCGCGCTGCCATAGAAATTCATCGCCAGACAAATGTGCCCGTTGCCCGCCTTGCAGGTGCGACACACGCGGCACGGCTGATTGGGATTGATGGC
>JANXNO010000417.1 GCA_025354075.1 Burkholderiales bacterium
CCGCGCTGCGTCAGCGCCTCTGCGACGAACACATAGTCACTGCGCGCGCCAGCCTGCCATGCTCCGCCATAAAAAAATACGACGACTGGGCGGGCCCGCACGGCAAGCGCGGGATCCGTGGGCTGATACACATCGAGTTGATGCCGCGGGTTACCGCCTGAAACGTACGCGATGTCCGCCGTCTTCTTGTAAGAAAACGACGGCGTCAACGCGTTAATGAACACCACGGGCGCGCACGCGGCAAGCGTGCCTATCAGAACGAGCAGGATAACCGACACGCCGATTAATCTGGATTTAAGCGTTAACGTACGATTCAAAAACACGGTCTTCATGCGATTGAGGTACGCAGTAATAGTGGTTCTGGTTTGTACGATGCGACGATCATCGATAAATTAACGGCGCAGGCTAGGAGCAAGACCACTTTCTTGCCATCCGCTTTAGCTTCTAAACCGCATGCGATCTGGGCTTGCTAACGTGGAGTCGCTGAAGTCGAGATGGCTTCACTAACAGCACTGCGCCCAGAGCTAAAGGCACTTTCGGCGAAAAGTGGCTTGCCAAAATTGAACTGTACACACGTTCAAGCGACTGGGTACCACGTCAAATTTGATACAACCCAAAGTTGCCCAAAAGATACCGGTGCGGGCAGCTTTTTCACTCGCCACAAAATAAGTACACCGGGGCCGAACCTATGGCATCCGCTGCCCCCGCTTTCCGCCACGATAGACAACCACATGTTTTCTTCCCTTCGCACCGCGCTGCTCGTCCCCTTCATCGGCGTGGTGGTTTTAGTCGCCGTTGCCATTTCGCTGTTGTCGTACCAAACCGGACTGAAGGCGGTAGACGAGCTGTCTGAGCAGTTGTTGCTCGACGTGTCGAACCGCGTGACGCAGGCCACCACGCGGCATTTGGGCACATCGTCGCTGGTACTGAGCGCGATTGCACCGGACGCTGGCACGAGCGTTGGCAACACCATGTCGCTGATCGATCTGGTGCCCGACAGTTTGCCAGACTTTGAGCGTCGGTTGTGGATCGCGTCGGGGCTGTATTCGGAAGGCAATAGCTACATTTATTACGGCTCCAACGCGGGCGAATTCGTCGGCGTCAATCGCGGCGCGGGGCTGGAGGCAGAAGTGCGGCTGCGGGAATTGGGCGCGGAGCAACGGACGATTTACGTGACACGCGGACCGTGGGAGCGCGGCAATCTGGTGCGCACCGACGCCTACGATCCGCGCACCCGACCGTGGTTTATCGAGGCGACCAAGCGTGCGGCGTTAACGTGGTCGTCGGTGTACGTCGACTACACGACTAAAGCGTTGACCGTAACGCTCGCCAAGCCCGTGTTCACCAAGGCCAACGTGCAGCGCGGCGTGGTCGCCACCGACATTCCCTTGACGGCGTTAACCGAGTTTGTGCGCGCGCTGAAAGTCAGCGAAACCGGCGTCGCCTTCATCATGGAAAAAAGCGGCAATCTGATCGCAACGTCGAGCAAGGAATCGCTGTTTGCCGAGGGTGCGGACGCAGCGAATCCACAGGCCACGCGACTACGTGCCGACCAAAGCGGCAACCTGTTGATCCGTCAGGCTTACGCGCAGTTGCAAAGCGCAGCGAATGCGCGCACGACCTCCGTACGCGGCGTCGACATCGCGCGCTATTCGTTCGACGGCGATGCGAGCCGCGTTCACATGAGCGCGACCGCGCAACGCGACGCGGCGGGCCTCGACTGGACGATGGTGGTGGCGATTCCGCGCTCGGATCACATGGGCAATGTGCGGCGCACGATTCTGCAGAACGTCGCGATTGGTTTGCTTGCAGTGGCGCTCGCACTGGCGGTCGGGCTGTGGGTGATGCATCGCGTGACCAACGACGTGCGTCGCCTGTCTGAGGCCACACGCCTGCTCGCGCGCGGCCAGTCGCCCGATCCGCTGTTTTCTGAACGCAAAGACGAGCTGGGCACCATCGCCCGCGCCGTCGAGGAATTCAAGGCCGGGCTGCTAATCGACCCGCTCACCGGCGCATTGACCCGGCACACGCTGGAAAAACGCGTGGCGAGCCTGTTGCACGCAACGCCGGTGGCCAATTTCGCGGTCGGCTTCGTCGACATGGATAAGTTCAAGCTCGTCAACGATCTATATGGCCATGCGCTAGGCGACGCCGTGCTCGCCGTGTCGGCGCAGCGAATCGCCTCCGTTCTGAGCCGCGACGACCTGCTGGCGCGATACGGCGGCGATGAGTTTGTGTTGCTGTTGTCTGGAGTCACCACGGACGAAGACGTGGCCACGAGACTCGCAGAAATTGCCGCTCGGTTAGATGCGCCGATTGATCTGGCGGGGCAACACATTCACGCTGGCGCGTCCTGCGGCGGCGCGCTCTATCCACGCGACGGCAATACGCTGCTGCAACTGGTAGAAGTCGCCGACACGCGGATGTTTGAAGTGAAAAAGACGCGAGGCTGCGGCTGAAATTTCTTGATCAGCTTTGTTGCTCAATGCCCATTTTGTATGGGCCTAACGCTGGTATTTAGCTTAAATCGACTTCAAGCACTTTGTAGCGCTTAGACCAAACCAAATAAGACTTTCGGCGAAAAGCTGACTACCAAAACTGACTACTGTTTGAGCACGTCCGCGCCCTTGGGCGGCGTGAACGAAAACGCGTCGGCGGCGAGTTTTCCGTTCTTGTTGAGTGTTTCAAAACGAATCGTATTGGTGTTCTGCAGCGCGTCACGCCAGGTCAGTTCGCGCGGTTGCAGCGCGACGATGGCAACGCGCAAATCGCTGAACGCTGCGTCCGCCTTCTTGGGTTTTGCCTCGACGAAACCGATGGAGCCTTGCGATTCCGCAGCTTTCAGATCGAACAATTTGTCGGCGGCTGATGCGTCGAGCAGCAGCGCCAGCGGCTGCTCGGTCACGGTTTCGCCAAGCTTTTTGATTGTGACCTGATTCAGGTCTTCATCATGCAGCCACACGGTCGTGCCGTCGCTGACGATGGTTTGTTTGTAGGGCTTTTCATACACGAAGCGGAATTTTCCGGGGCGTGCGATGGCGAATGTGCCCGCCGATTGCCGACTCACGCGACCATTTTTGTCGCGCACTTCCTGCGTGAACGAACCAGACAGCGACGCGAGATCACGTGTGTAGCTTTTGAAATCGGTGAGGGCGTTGGCGGGGGTTTGGGCTTGGGTGGTTGCGCTCAGAAGCGCCGACATTAAAGCAGTTTTGACCAGGGTATTCATAGATCGCACATTACGGTTTGACTCCCTCTCCCGCGTGCGGGAGAGGGTTGGGGTGAGGGTGTGAGTAGGAGCGAATTCGACCATTCTGCGAAGTCCCCCGCCGCCCTCACCCTAGCCCTCTCCCGCCTGCGGGAGAGGGAAAAGAACCTAGAACGCCCGAGCGAACCGGCAAGCAGACAACGCCGCGAAACTCATCATTCATCCCTCTTTGGCACGATCACTTCGCGCTTGCCCATCGCATTGGGCCGCGTCACGATGCCCGCGTTTTCCATGGCTTCAATCAAGCGCGCTGCACCGTTGTAGCCGATGCGCAAACGGCGTTGCACATAGCTGATCGTCGGTTGCCTGCTCTCCAGCACGGCGGCAACGGCCTCATCGAAACGTGGGTCTTTTTCACCATCGTTCGACCCGCCACCGTTGACTTCGTTCAACGTGTCGGCATCGGTGCCTTCGAGGACGCCTTCAACGTACTGCGGCGGACTCTGCGCCTTCCAGTGTTCGACCACGCGATGCACTTCGTCATCGGTCACAAACGCGCCATGCACGCGCACCGGCAGGCCTGTGCCCCCGAGCATGTAGAGCATGTCGCCGCGCCCGAGCAGCGCTTCTGCGCCCATCTGGTCGAGAATAGTGCGCGAGTCGATTTTGCTGGCGACCTGAAACGCGATGCGCGTCGGCACGTTGGCCTTGATGAGTCCGGTAATCACGTCCACCGACGGACGCTGCGTAGCGAGAATCAGGTGAATGCCCGCCGCGCGGGCCTTCTGCGCGAGGCGCGCGATCAGCTCTTCGATCTTCTTGCCCGCGACCATCATTAAGTCGGCAAGCTCGTCGATCACCACCACGATGAACGGCATTTCCTCTAAAGGCTCTGGTTGATCCGGCGTCAGTGAAAACGGGTTGCCAATCGGCTGGCCTTTGGCCACCGCATCGCGAATTTTTACGTTGTAGCTGGATAGCTGGCGCACTCCCATGTGACTGAGCAAACGGTAGCGCCGCTCCATCTCGTTGACACACCAGTTCAGCGCGTTGGCCGCGAGCTTCATGTCGGTGACAACGGGGCACAGCAAATGCGGAATGGCGTCGTAAATCGACAGCTCCAGCATCTTTGGATCGATCAGCACCAGACGCACTTCGCGCGGCTCGGCTTTATACAAAAGCGAGAGGATCATCTGATTGATGCCGACCGACTTTCCGGAGCCCGTCGTGCCCGCGACGAGGCAATGCGGCATGCGGCCCAGATCGGCCACCACTGGGCGTCCGGCGATGTCCTTACCGAGGCCCATGGTGAGCAGACTCGATGCATCGTTATAAGCCGCACTGCCCAAAATTTCGATCAGCGCGACGCTTTGCCGCTGCGGATTTGGCACTTCGAGCCCCATGCACGATTTGCCGGGAATCGTCTCGACTACACGAATGCTCATCACGCTCATGGCGCGCGCCAGATCCTTCGCCAGATTGACGATGGAATTGCCTTTGACGCCGACGTCTGGCTCGATTTCGTAGCGCGTAATCACCGGTCCGGGGTAGGCGGCGAGCACTTTCACCGGCACGTTGAATTCAGCGAGTTTTCGTTCGATCAGACGTGAGGTGAATTCGAGCGTTTCGGCTGAGACGACCGGCTGCTCGGTGGGCAAAGGCTCAAGCAAGGAGAGCTGCGGCAATACCGAATCCGGAATGTCGGAGAACAGCATCGTCTGCTTCTCGCGCTCGATACGCTCCGACAGAATCACCGGCTCGAACGTCTCGACAATTTTGATCGGTTCGTGCTCTTCGACGCGTCGCGTTTCTTCCTGAATGTAGAGATTGCGCAGTTCTACTTCGGGCGCGGCAATTTCAAAGTCGCGCTTGATTTCGCGCACTTCTTCGCGTTTTTCGCGCCAGCTGGTGAAGCCGTCCAGCAGCAGCGAACCGACCCCCTCACTCACCCGCAACCAGGGGATCGCGAAGGCCACTGTGAACCCGACAAACACGAGCACAATGGAAAGCAGTGCGCTGGGTACAAAACCGATCAACTTGAGCAGTGGAAAGCCAACACTCTGCCCCAGAGCGCCACCCGCGCCTTGCGGCAAACCCGCAAACCAGCGATGCATGGCCAGCGCTTCAAGCGTACTGCCCGCAATCAGCAGCAATACCAACCCAGCAGCGCGCCACGGCAGGCTCAGGCCCGCAGCGTCAATCATGGCGTCGTCTGCGCCCGCCGGCCCGATACGACGCGGCAGCGTGCGCCCGATGAGGGTCGAGGCAAACACCAGCAGCCACCATACGGTCGCGCCCAACATGAAATAGCCGATGTCGCTGACCCACGCGCCGACCGAGCCGAGCCAGTTTTTGACCGCCAAGTTTCGGCCGGTAGTCGACCAGGCCGGGTCAGCGCCGCTGAAGCTCAAAAACGCAATGACCACAGCGATCAGCAAGGCAAGGGCGATCAGCCACACGATCCACCGCCGCAACAACGCCAGTCGCGCGGATGCGGGCGTGCTGGTGCGCGCGGCACGCACGCGGCGGTTGCCGCGCGGACGTGCGACAAGAATTTTTATTCGCTCAAACATGTGCTGATTTTATTTCGCAGAGACTCACGAATAAAAAAGGCGCCGTGTTTGCACAGGGCGCCTTCATGGGTGCGAGGGCGAATCGCTCAGTACTTGACGGTAAGCGGGGACCGCTGCGACGAAAAGTAGGCGGACAGATTTTCGATGTCTTTCTTTGACAATGCAGCCGCAAAGCCCTTCATGATGGCATTGTTGCGATCACCGGATTTGTAATCGCGCAACGCCTTGGCAAGATAGTCAGAATGTTGCCCCGCCAGACGCGGAAAGTTCGCATCTGTACTATTGCCATCGGCACCGTGGCAGGCCGAGCACACTTCTTTGGCCTTTGCGGCACCCGCAGCAAGATCAGCGGCAGACGCGATGTTCATCAGGCACACGCCTGCAAGCAGAGTAAAAAGCAACTTCATTATTTGACCTCCGCATAGTACGCAGCCAGATCGGCCATATCTTTATCCGACAGCGACACTGCAATCGAGCGCATGCCCGGATGCTTGCGATCACCCGATTTGTAGGCCTTAAGCGCGCTGACGAAATAGGTCGAATGCTGACCACCAATCTTCGGCACTTTGTAAACCTCAGGGAAAGCTGTACGCCAGCCGTCGATGCCATGGCAACCCTGGCAGCGCTGAATGTTTTGGGCGCCCGCTTTGGCGTCGCCCACTGGGGCTTGCGCAAACACGGAAGGGGATGCGGCTGTCAGGATCAAGCCTGCAACAGCAGAGGCGATAAACGCGATGCGTTTCATGGAATTAGCAGAAGTTTCGGGAAATCCATACGATTATAAGGTTGAATCTAGCCGTGCCGTTAACGGCGAGCACTTGCAATTGGCGCGAGTGACTTCATTTACTATTCACTATCAATTTTTGCGGTTTGCGGAGCCTCACGCTATGAGCGACAACATTACTCACGTCACTGATGCCACCTTTGATGCCGACGTTCTCAAATCCGGCACCCCAGTTTTGGTGGATTTCTGGGCGGAATGGTGTGGCCCGTGCAAGATGATTGGCCCCATTCTTGAAGAAGTGGCCGTGTCGCACGCAGGCAAGGTCAAGATTACCAAGGTCGACGTGGACGAGAACCGAGAGATTGCCGCGAAGTACGGCATTCGTGGCATTCCGACACTCCTGATCTTCAAAAACGGCGAGCTGGCCGCGCAAAAAGTGGGCGCTTTGTCCAAAGCGCAATTGACAGCCTTTGTTGACAGCAACGTCTAACACCGTCACAATTCGTCCCTGTTAAGTGCCCCGTCGTCCTGACGGGGTCAAATTTCCCCAAAAACAAAACACGATCTAGCGCCCCGGCGCATCTGTTCAAACACATTTTTCCCGAGACCGCTCCGCAAATTTTTGCGTCGAGCCGCTCGCCCAGCCTGCCCATTTCACTCTTTTTGGCGCGGCAAATTTCCTTCTGGATCAATCCCTCACAGCATGAACATAGCTGAACTCAAAACAAAATCTGCCGCTGAACTCCTTGAAATCGCGCTCGCCAATGAGCTCGAAAACGCCAACCGACTGCGCAAGCACGACCTGATCTTCGCCCTGCTCAAGCAGCAGGCCAAGAACGGCGCGAGCATTCGCGGCTCCGGTGTGCTGGAGGTGTTGCCCGACGGCTTTGGTTTCCTGCGCTCCCCCGAGGCGAGTTATCTCGCGGGCACCGACGACATTTACATCTCGCCGTCGCAAATTCGCCGCTTCAACCTGCACACCGGTGACTCGATTGAAGGCGAAGTGCGCACGCCGAAAGAAGGCGAACGCTACTTCGCGCTGACCAAGCTGGACGAGGTCAACGGCTACCCGCCCGAAGCTGGCAAAAACAAGGTTCTCTTCGAAAACCTGACGCCGCTGTTCCCGAACAAAATTCTGCAACTTGAGCGAGAAATTAAGGCCGAAGAAAATATCACCGGTCGCGTGATTGACATCGTCGCGCCGATCGGCAAAGGTCAGCGTGGCCTGCTCGTCGCGCCGCCTAAATCCGGCAAAACGGTCATGCTGCAACACATCGCGCATGCCATCGCCAGCAACCATCCCGACGTTGTTTTGATCGTTCTCTTGATCGACGAACGCCCCGAAGAAGTGACCGACATGCAGCGCACCGTGCGCGGCGAAGTAGTTGCCTCGACCTTCGACGAACCAGCGACGCGCCACGTGCAGGTTGCCGAGATGGTGATCGAAAAGGCCAAGCGATACGTCGAGTTCGGCAAGGACGTCATTGTTCTTCTCGACTCGATCACCCGTCTGGCCCGCGCCTATAACACGGAAGT
>JANXNO010000553.1 GCA_025354075.1 Burkholderiales bacterium
CCTTGGCGTCCGCTTTTTCTCCGACTCCGGCACCGGTGCCAGCGCGCGGATGTGGAGCACGTGGTCTACCAGTTCAAAACCGTGATCTTTCACGATTTTGGCGATGAGTTTTTCGATTTGCGCGTCGTGAAATTCAACGACCTTGCCGGTGTTCACGCACACGATGTGGTCGTGCTTGTCGCCTTCGTTTAACTCAAAGATCGACTTGCCGCCTTCGAAGTGATGGCGCTTGAGCAAGCCAGCCTGCTCAAACTGAGTGAGCACGCGATAAATGGTGGCCAGACCGACGTCGAGGCCTTCATCCATCAAGAGGCGATACACGTCCTCGGCCGTCATATGACGCACCTTTGAGCCCTGGAACAAGTCCAGCACTTTCATGCGCGGCAGCGTGGCTTTGAGTCCGGCGTCTTTAAGGTCTTGCGCGTGGGCCATGGTTAAAAAACGTCAAAAGGAAAGGTGAAAAATGGTTGTCAAAATTATGGTTGATCGCCTCGACGGGCGCTCTGCGCGTCGAACTATCGGCTGCCTTGGCTATCATACCTGCCTTACCGCCTCGTGCTCAAGCTCCCCAGACCATGCGCTTATTCAGTCTCATCGCCGCCTCCGCCCTCGCTGTCTTCCTCTCCGGCTGCGGCCTTGTCTACAAGATGGAGGTCAATCAGGGCAATTACGTCACTCAAGACATGGTGACCAAGCTCAAGGAAGGCCAGTCGCGGCAACAGGTGCGGCTGGTGCTGGGCACGCCCACCACCGAAAGCGTGTTCCACAAAGACCGCTGGGACTACGCCTATTCGCTGGAACGTCGTGGCAGCCCGATCACCTCACACAAACTCACCGTGTTGTTCGTCGATGACAAAGTGCAGAGCTGGACCGTCGCCAATTTGCCAACTTCGCCGGTGGTGGACCGTGATCCCGCTTATGCCATTCTAGAAAAAGGCGGCAGCAAAGACGACGGCCCTAGCTGGTGGTCGAAGCTCGGCGACTGGTGGCGCAAATAGGTTTGGCGCGCGATGCTGAACCTGGCTATCGCCGGCGCGTCCGGCAAGATGGGGCGCATGCTGCTGGAGGCCTGCGCGGCTGACGCGGGCACCGCGCTGGTCGCGGCGCTTGATGCACCCACCAGCCCGGCCATTGGCGTGTCAGCGCGTGCGTTTGGTGGCAATGCTGACGTGCTGATCACAGCGAATGCGACGGACGTCCCACGCGGTGCGGTGCTCATTGATTTCACCCGGCCTGAGGCGACGCTCGCCTACCTTGATGCCTGCGTCGCGGGCGGCGTCGGCATGGTCATCGGCACCACCGGTTTTGATGACGCGGGCAAGGTAAAAATTGCTGAAGCCGCAAAAAAAATTCCCATCGTTTTTTCGCCGAATTATTCGGTCGGCGTGAACACCGTGTTCAAACTTCTCGAACTCGCGGCAAAGTCGCTCGATGCGGGCTACGACATTGAAATCGTCGAGATGCATCACCGCATGAAGGTAGACGCGCCGTCGGGCACGGCGATCAAGTTCGGCGAGGTGATCGCCGAGGCGCAGGGCACCCGGCTCGCCGACCGCGCCGTGTATGCCCGCGAAGGCCACACCGGCGCGCGCACCGATGGCGCGATTGGCTTTGCTGCGCTGCGCGGCGGCGACGTGGTGGGTGACCACACGGTGGTGTTTGCCGGCATCGGCGAGCGCATCGAAATCAGCCATAAATCGGCCAGTCGCACCACCTACGCGGTGGGCGCCCTGCGAGCGGCAAAGTTCTTGCATGGCAAGGCACACGGATTGTTTGATATGCATGATGTGCTGGGGTTGAAATAAGTCGATGGGAGGCAGCAGCTTTACGCTGCAATGCCGAACCGGTCTTCGGCTCAAGGGGAATTGAGCCTAATGTCGACTTTCCCATAATTTGGCGGTTAGCCCCTATTCAGTAAGGCTTGTAGGTAAAAGTCGCTGCGGGGTTTGCCGGAACGGAGGACTGACATGGGCGCTTTCGGCGCGGCGCTCCGAGCGGGATTGAACCCGCCTGCGAGCGAAAATTTAGCGTTGGGGGACGCTGAAATTGCGAAAGCAAAAGTGCCGCAGGCCGTCAGGGCCGGTGCGCAGGATGTCACTTGCGCACGGTGCGCAAGCTTTTTTTCGTGCGGCGCAAACACGTCGTACTGCTGGTGCCAGACGCTGCCGCCGCTTGACGTCTCGCAGCGACCGGCTGATTTGCAGGATCGCGGTTGCCTGTGTTTGCGTTGCCTGCGAGCGGCCGTTTTGGCGCAAGCGACTGCCTGACCCGGCATGGGCATTTATCTCGTCCGCCACACCGCGCCGAACATCACACCGGGCATCATTTACGCTGCAACCAACGTGCCGGTGCATGACGGCGAATTCAAGCGCGTGATCCCGCTGCTCGATGCGGCGCTGCCCGAGAGCGCGCTGATCGTCACCAGTCCGCTGACCCGCTGTCGGCGGCTCGCAGACTTCCTCGCCATGGGCAGCAACGAGCGCATCGTCATCCTCGACCCGCGCTTTATCGAACGCGATCTCGGTCGCTGGACTGGCAAAAAATGGGAAGACATTTCGCGCGCGGAGGCCAAGGAGTTCGAAGCGGATTTTCTCGATCACTGGCCACCCCCGGTCGAAACCGAAAATGGCCCGGTGCTGCGCGGCCTGAACGTGCATCCGCGGCTCGGCGCGGGCGAGTCGGTGCGGGCAATGCAGATGCGCGTGGTGGAAGGCTTTGAGGCGGCGTGGGACATCGCAGAAGGGCGCAACTTGGTGATCGTGTCGCACGCCGGGCCGATTGCCGCGATCATTGCGCACTGGTTGACCGTGCCGCTGCGGCGCGGCATTGAGCCATCGCCCGGTTGCGGTGACGTGGTGCAGCTCGCGTATGTCGACGGCAGGCAACGCGCGTTTATCGCGCGGCGTGCATCCGCGCCGGACGAGGCAAACAGCTTTTAGCCGAAATGCCCGTTGCGTATGGGCTCATGTGTTTAATACTTAACTATCCGACTTTTGATTAAATCGCTGCGCTAGCCCAAATTAAATAAGGCTTTCACTGAAAAGCTTATAGATTTCGCGGGTCAAAACTCGGGTATAATCCTATAGCTTCAGACGCGGGATTTCGTGAGTTCACCGGGCGAATGTGCATTGCACTTCGCGCGATGCACATCAACAGCGAACTCCCGTTTTTCATGTCTGCGGCCAGCAATCTCAAGAACTGGCGCCAGCCCTGCTGCTCGCGACGGTTCGCGCACGAAAAGCCAGAACAATGACCAGCCCCACTTCCTCCAGCCCTTCCGCGCTGCTCCCCATTTTCGCGCCCGCCATCCTGGCATTGGCGGACGGCACCGTGTTTCGCGGTCGCTCCATCGGAGCCGCCGGACAGGCCGTCGCCGAAGTCGTGTTCAACACGGCGATCACCGGCTACCAGGAAATCCTCACCGACCCGTCGTACGCCGGACAATTCGTCACGCTGACTTATCCTCACATCGGCAACGTGGGCGTGAACAGCGAGGACGTTGAGTCAAACAAAATTTGGGCCTCCGGCCTGATCATTCGCGACCTGTCGAGCATCGTTTCAAACTTCCGCAGCGAGCAAACGCTGGATGCGTATTTGACGGCGGCGGGTGTGGTGGGCATCTCGGACATCGATACCCGCAAGCTCACGCGTTTGCTGCGTGACAAAGGCGCGCAGAACGGCTGCATCCAGGCGGGCGAGATCGATGAGGCGAAAGCCATCGCCGCAGCGCAAGCCGCGCCGAGTATGGCGGGCCTCGATCTGGCGAAAGTCGTGAGCTGCACCGAGCCGTACGAGTGGTCGCAATCGACGTGGGCGTTGGGCGCGGGATATTCACAACGCACGGAAGAAAAATTCCACGTCGTCGCCTACGACTACGGCGTCAAATTCAACATCCTGCGCATGCTGGTCGAGCGCGGCTGCACGCTCACGGTCGTGCCTGCACAAACCAGCGCGAAAGACGTGCTTGCGATGAAACCGGACGGCGTCTTCCTTTCGAACGGCCCTGGTGATCCTGAGCCTTGTG
>JANXNO010000556.1 GCA_025354075.1 Burkholderiales bacterium
CACTGCCGAAGACGAGTCCTGCGCTGGTCGACAACAGGCCACCTGCGACATTGTCGTCGAAGCGGACGTCTTGCTTGTGCTCCCAGATCTGCTTTCCGGTTCTGGCATCGAGTGCCCGGACTGCCGTGTAAAGAGATCTGCCGGCGCCTGTTGGCCAGCTTGCTTTCCCTGTTTGTTCTCCCTGACCTGGCACTGCACTGGGAAAATAGACCATTCCTTGCTCCAGCACCGGAATGAAGAGCCCCGGCGGCACTAACCCCGTGCGCGGATCATTCCACCGGATGAGCGCTTCGGCACCGCAAATTTTGCCCGTGGATAAATTGAGCTTGGGCTGGTAGTGCAGCACGAATTCACCGTTCTCAAGCGCGCTTCGCAGCTGATTTTCCAGGGTCAAGCGGATTGCGACTTTCTCAGTCATTGTGCTTGTGTAATAAAGGTAGCGTTCGCCGCGTGCTTTCGCCTCTTTGAGCGCAGCCTCAGCATTTTTAAGCAGCGTATCGGCATCAACGCCGTCATCGGGGAAGACGGCAACACCGACCCGGAACGCAACCCGAAATACAGTGCCATTGAGTTGAAACGGATGCTTTAAGAAGGCATCCATCTTCTTCTTGTGCAGATGGATCACCCCGCTATCGTGCCGTATCTCCGGCAACACCAGTGCAAACTGGTCACCGCCCACGCGTGCCATCAGATAGGCATCCCCCGCGTTTGCGATAAGCCATTCGGCGACCTGCCGCAACAAACTGTCACCTGCCACCCTGCCCAGGCTATCGTTAATGTTCTTGAATCGCTCAATATCCACCAGAAACAGGGTGAGTTTGTGGCTGCGGCTGCCTGCCGTAATGGTGTACTGCGCAATGCGCTCCAGAAACAGGCTGCGGTTGGCAAGGCCGGTGAGTACATCGTAGTACGCGAGGTAGTTGAGCTGGGCCTGCTTGTCCAGATGATCAATGGCAAACGAGATGTCGTTGGCCAGGTCCGTTAGCAGCACGATCTCTTCTTCGTGGAAAACATCGGTTTCCGTGGCATATAAGGTAAGAGCGCCCACCGCCTTGCCGGAAACGATGAGCGGCAAAATAGCTACGGAATGCACGCCGCATGCTGCGAATTTTTCGCGGAATAAAACGTGCGGATCGGCTTGCAAATCACGCGATACGATGGTTCTTTTTTCTGCGATCGCACGGCTGGCGATGGTCAGTGCAGCTGTGTCTTTTGACGACAGGACAGCGTTGATTGCGAGGAGGAGCTCCTGATCAAAGCCAGCGGAGGCGGTCGTAACAAATTTTCCGGTCGCCTCGTCCATTGTGCCGAGCATCGCCATCCGGAAACCTCCGACGTTGACGGCTATCTGGCAGGCCTCCGTGAATAGCTGGTTCCGATCATTCGCGCGGACAATCACAGCGTTGATACCACTGAGCACCGCATACACGTGATTGAGATAGATGATCCGCGCCTCAGCTGCCTTTTGGTCAGTGATGTCGTGTCCGATGCTTGCGGTACCGCTCACGTCGCCCACCGGAGAGCGCAGCACGGAATTGTTCCAGCGGATAAGCCGACGCTCACCTGATCGTGTGAATATCCAGTTGTCGTGATGCCAGGCCTCCGGCAGGTTTTTCAGCAGCGCTGTGAAGACCGGTTTGATACCACCGAGCTCTGGTGGGGCGAACGTTTCAAACCAGTCCTTGCCAATGACCTCATTGAGTCTCCAGCCCGTCAGGCGAAGCAGAAAGTCGTTGCAGTAAGTGATGCAACCACTGCGATCCAGCATGACCGAAAGCAGCGCCACGTTTTTTAGCAGATCGCTGAAGCGCCGTTCGCTTTCGCGCAGACTCTGGTTGACGCGTTTGCGTTGCGTGATGTCGGTGGCGACACCGCGATAACCGATGAAACGATCCTCTGCATCAAAGACAGGCTCTCCGCTAGCGGAAACAAACTGCGTGGTGCCGTCCTCAAGGGTGCGGTGGTACTCGAAACCGCGGAACGGCTCGCGAGCCTCAAGGACGGCCTTGTGCTCATCCCAGCTTCCAGTGACGGGCAAGACGCCGGCAAGCTCCCAACGGCGAAGCCCGCGCGTGTTGAACTGATCTCCCGCCCATTTTCCGGCCGCTTCGCCGCCGGAAAACCGAACGAACCGATACGCCGCATCCTGCTCCCAATACCCGTCAGAGGAAAGCTCCGTCAGGCTGCGAAAGCGCTGTTCACTTTCCTGTAATTGCGCCTAAGCCGCCCGCTGAATAGTCATGTCATCGGCAACTACGAGAATGTGTGACAGCGTTCCGCGCTCATCCCGTAACGCGACTTTGCGTACGTGTGCGTGGATTGGTCCCCGATCACGGCTTGAAATCACATGGTCGGGAAAGTCCTGCATGATGGCCCGCGACGCGAGCTCCACGTCGGCGGCGTACATATGCTCACCTTCCTGCCCGGGCCAGATGTCGTGCACGTTTCGTCCTATCGCTGCGTCGCGCGACACGCCAAACATCGTCTCGGCGGCCTTGTTCCAAATCAGGATGCGAAAGTCATCTTTTACTGACTTCAGCTGAACGGCAGTCGGCATGTTTTCTACGACATCGGTCAATAATTGTTGCAGCGCGCGCTGTGCTTCCTCTGCCTGTATCCGTTCGCTGATGTTGACGTGCACGACCACCACACCCGTCGGTGGGTCACCCGGCAACGGTGTCACCGTCATCAGGAACCAGCGCTGCTGGTCTGGCGCGTGGCAGGGATACTCGATAGAAAAGCGGTCGCGCTCGCCGCTCAGCACTGCCCGAATACCGGTTCCGACGTGCTGCGCGCCATCTGCGTTAGCGCCACACGCGGCATCGCACACGCGGAGGTAACTGACGCCAACGCCCCAGCCGTCGTCGCTCATGCAATTGCTATCGGCAAACGCACGCCACGCGTCGTTCACCGAGACCACAATCCCGCGCGCGTCCAGCAGTGCAATATGCATGGGCAGCGCGTCGACAATGGAGGCCTGACGGGCGGCCTCGTGCTGCCGCCGGTGTTCCTGGGCATGGCTTAACAGCAAAGTGCGCCCCTGTCGATTGGCAACCGTATCCACCTCGCCGGCCGTTAACTTGTGCAGGCGCTGCTCGGTTCGATGCAGCAGCTCAATCAGCTCGGAAATTTCGTCGTTTTCGCTGAGGGCGGGGGGCAACGATGCTGTATTCATGCGGGTACCTATTGCAGCCCGAGAGCGAGCAGCACGGTTTGCGTCTCGCTCAGCGCGCCAACGATCCGGCGAACCGGAGCAGGTGCCAGTTTGATCAGGGTGGGCGTCATGAAGATGCGGTCTTCCAGTGCGCGTTGTGGCTCGTGAAAAACATCCACCACTTCGATCTTGTGGCGGTCGGGTAAATGGGCCTGGCACAGTGCGGTGAGGTTGGCAAGCGCGCGCACGGAGTTCAGCGCGCCTTCGGCGACATACAGCCGGAACTGGTAAGTGGTTCGTTGAGTCATGGCGTGATCACTTGGGGTCGATGACCGCTACATCGGCGCCGCGCAGTGCCCGCATCTGCGTCCGGCCTCGTGAGACTTCACCCTCGCGCCGTTCTGTGATGCTGACCAGGAGGGCCTTCTCAAGCTGTTTAGCCACGATTTCTGTTTGCAGCGATTTCAACCGCGCCACAAGTTCGGTTTCTTCAGCATCGAGTCTGACGCGTTTGAGTTTTGCCACAGCCTTCGCCGCCTCGGTGGCCGCCCGTTCAGTGCGCTCCTTTTCCGAGCGCTGCGTGCCCATGAGCACTTCGCCGCTCGCGGTATACGCGTCGCTCAAGGTCACTCCCGTGGCACTGAGGATCAGTTCCCGCACCTGATTGGAATGTGCCGTGCCGCGGGATTTGATGATGGACAGCGCCCGGTTGCGTTCGCCGGCCTGAACCAGATAGTTCAAGTGGATCCAGGTGTCTGACAGCGTGGAAATCTGCATTGAGGCGCTGCGTTCGCTCGGGCTGAACATCTCGTCAAGCAGGCGGGTGCACACCATCGTGATGCCCTCCGCCTTTGAGCAGTCGACCAGGCGTTCTGCGACGCTTCGTGCGGTCAGATCGTTACCTGATTTCGACCAGGTTGACACCGGGTCTATGACCAGACAACGGGCCTTGTGTTCGGCTGCCAGTTCTTTGATTCGTGCCAGATAGATCTCGGCGCTGACCGTAATGTCGCGAGCGGGAATCATGCGCAGGCGACCGTTCTTGACGTAGCGATCAAGACGAATGCCGACGGAGGCGAGATTGCGGATTACCTCGGCGTATTCCGAATCAAAAATGATGAACAACGTGTGCTCGCCACGCTCGCAGGCAGCTTCTGCGAACGCGCCACTCAGTGTGGTCTTCGCGGTGCCAGGAGAGCCGGTAATCAACACGCTGGCACCGCGGTAGTAGCCGCCGTCGAGCATGGTGTCGAGACGCTTCACACCGGTCGATACGCGCTGGTTGCTGACCCGCGCGTCAGCACGTATTCTGGTGCGGGCGACAGCGACCTCAAGACCATGTTTTCCGATCAGGAAGGGAGACTCGTCTTCGTCGAAACCCGAGCCACGATACTTCACCCCCCGCAGGTTGCGCTGCGACACGCCCTGCACTACGCAGTGATTGAGAATGACTGCACAGTCCACCATAAACTGCATGTAATCGAAGGGTTGCTGGCCGAGCGCGCCGGTCGTATTGGTGTTTGTCTGCAGCGTAATGAGCCCCGTCACATTTCGCGCTAGCAGCCATTCATTCAGACGGTAAAGCTCACGCCGTCTCGCGGCAGCATCAGGCAGCATCGCCAGCATGACGTTCAAGGCGTCAAACACCACGCGCCGCGCCTTGAGCTTGGGTATCTCCATCGCTAACGCTGCCAGCAGCCCCCCCAGATCGAAATCACCCGACTGGATCACGTCCGGGTCGAGCTGTGCATCGATAAAAAAAAGGTCTTTACGGCGCAGCTCCGCGAGCTTCCAGCCGAAGCTTTCTGCGTTGGCGAGGATGCGTGCAGTCGGTTCTTCGAACGCGACCAAGATGCCCGGTTCTTTACAGTTCAAAGCGCCATGGGTGAGAAATTGCAGGGAAAATATGGTCTTGCCAGAACCCGGCCCCCCCGTGACGACAGCGGTTCGACGGTAAGGCAGACCGCCTCCGGTGATGTCGTCGAAGCCGACAATGCCCGTTGCCGACTTGACCGGGGGCACAACATGCCGAGAGCGGTGTGATTGCATTCTTTTCCCCGCCGATCGCGTGCGGAATGAAACGTCAGATTTGGCTCAAGCACGCGTGCAAGCGATGCTGCCAAGAGAGCAGAATGCGCCAGCGCATTCTGTTCGTCTGTACGCTATGCAACATAGGCCGTCCGCGCGGCTCTTTTAGGGTTGCACAGTGGCCCGCGCAAAATTGACCTCGCAGCGTCGCTGCGGCGTTCGCATCGCTTGGGGGGGGCTGATCAATTGTGTGCGAAAGAGTGACGGTATAGCTTTATGCCGAAAGCGCCATTCAACCTGGGCTTTAAGTCGTTTTATGCAAAAAGTCGACTATTTATAAAAATAGCCTTTATCCCTTATGGAATATGGCGTACACCGAGAAGCTGTCATTCCGTTCGGAGCTGCGACGCAGGAAGTCGGTCGGCAACACCGCTGAACGTTATTGCCAGTTGCTTTGCGAAGGCTAGCGCGCGACGGCTGACTGTTGCGCGCGTAACCTGGCTACTTCCGCTTCCAGCGCCCGTACCTGTTCAAGCAGCTGCAGCGTCAGCGCTAGCGCATGACTGTCGAGCTCAAGGTCATCGCGCAACCGGCTGGCTTTGCGCACGGTTAACACGCAGTCGCCGCTGAATGTCCACGGCGACTGGTTGTAGTCGCTCGGCACCAGCGCGCCAGCAAAGACCAGTTCGCAAACTTCTTCCTCCACCAGGCCGGACAGATCAACCAGATCCTTGATTGACACGCGTTGCGTGGCGTCAAGCCACAGCACGTTGTGCGTTTCAATTTGCATGGGAAACCTCATTAAACAGTTGACTGCGTGGGTTGAACGTGGACGCTTCAGCGAGTTCTTTGAACAGGGCTTGTTCGCGCTCGGAGAGCTCGGCCGGCATCGCGATTTTCACGACTGCGAACAGATCGCCCTCACCGTCACCGGGTTTGGGCAGACCGCGCTTGCCGAGCCGCAGCTGTTGCCCGCTGTTGATGGCCGGTGCGACCTTCAGGTTGACGCGTCCCGCCAGCGTTGGCACGACGACGGTGGTGCCGAGCGCCGCCTCCCATGGAGCGAGCGGCAGGTCAATATAGAGGTCATAGCCATCAACGCGATAGAGCGGATGCGGGCGCAGTGCAATGTTGAGGTAGACATCGCCGTCGCGTCCGCCATTGATGCCTTTGCTACCCTGCCCGCGCAGACGCAGGCGCTGGCCGTCGGTTGCGCCCTTCGGGATGCGCGCTTCCAGCGTGCGCGTTTCGCGCTTCATCTGGCCCTGCGCGTCGTACGTGGGAACGCTCAGATTCAGGCCAACCAGGGTGCCGCCGTAGGCTTCTTCGAGCGTAATTTGCGTGGTGACGTCGTAGTCTTCACCGGGAATGGGGCGACTGGTATTGCCACGCGGGCCGCCCATGCCGCCCGCAGCGTTATGCGCGCTCCGACCACGGGAAAAGCTTGCGAAAAGATCAGACAGATCGACCCCGTCAAATGACGATGCGCCATCGCCGAACTGCGTCTTGAACTGATCGCCCCAGTCCTGAGACGGCTTGAATTCTTCGCCGCTTGGATGTTTGCCAAGACGGTCATACGCCGCCCTTTTTTCGGCATCCTTGAGCGTTTTATATGCCTCGGCCGCGTCCTTGAATTTTTCTTCGCCGTCAGGGTCCCTCGACACGTCCGGATGATATTTTCTGGCCAGGTTGCGGTACGCCTTCTTTATTTCGTCGTCGGTCGCGGTGCGCTCGACGCCAAGGATGGCGTAGTAGTCTTTGTATTTCATTTACGACCTACTTTATTTGTCACGGCGAGGGCCTTGCTCAGTCGGCGGGAAAGTGGCTCCAAGTCATGTTTCCTTGACACGGTGACATAACGGTTGCTTGAAATTTATAAACCTCGACCGCCACTTCTGTCGCTGCATGTGTTTATGCCAGCTGTAGCAACGAACGATTTGCGCTAGCGCAAACTTAGCTCAATTCGTGTGATCGCAATGGCGCTTCGCCGTGTAGCGACCGCCACAGCGTCCCCGGCGTCGAAACTGCCGGGGCGCTCTGGTCGGACTAGTGTCCTGCGGCGTCAGTCGAACTTGACGGCTGCGTCACTCGCATCGGGCGGCGAGCACATGAACGCAGTGAGCTCGCTTTGCGCGGCGGTGTGTCGGGGCATGTCGTAACGTTGCGCTAGACCGTCGCCCGTCTGCCCAGCGCGCATCGACGGAACCCTGCATCGAAAAACCGGTCTGACATAGAATACCTTTGTGGTTATGACAAGTCTTCATCGCTTCCGACGATTTATTTTCTTGCTGCTGAGCTTGACGCTAAGCGCGCAGGCAATGGCTGTTGCCTCAATGGGGGCCTGCCATCGAATGAATTCGTTGACGAAGTCGCACCGTATTGCCGCGTCAGCGCATGACCACGCGGCCGCAGCCGGGCATCACTTGCACGCACATGGCGGCGAAACGGCAGTACCGGACAGCAATGGGGTGCAGGCCGCCGATTCGGGCGGCACTTCGACGTCGGGTGACAACGGGCGTGGCAGTTGCGCTGCCTGTGCAGCCTGCCATGTAGCGAGCGCGATTTTGAATTCGGAACTCGATTTGATCGATATTCCCAGATGTGGCTCTGTGATGTTTCCTGCCCTCGAAGTAGCTCGGCTACGTCCGGTCGCCAGCGGCCTGGAACGACCTCCGCGAGCCTGACGCAGCCGCCGCCGTGATCCAGTTCACGGCGCTCATAGACGCTCGTCCACGCCGCATTGATTGCCGCGTGCTCTTCGACAACGCTGACCGTCCGTAAGCGAACGGTGGCAGTATGTTTATAGGCTATTCATGCAACGCTTTTCACGCCTATCTTTGGCTCAGCGCCCGGCACGCCTTACATTTTTTGTGTGCGCAGTGGTGCCGTCGGTACTTGCTAACGTTGTCTTCGCCCAGCTTGATCCGGTCGCGCCGGCGTTGTCAATGTCGAGCGACATGGTCAACGGTATGTCAGTGCCGCTTACTTTCAATTCGGTGCTCTCGCGTTACAAGCCGATGACCGACCAAAAGCTCGGCTCGTGGCGGGACGCCAACGACACGGTCGCCCGCATCGGTGGTTGGCGGAGCTATCTCAAAGAATCGCAAGCCCCTGACACAGCGGTACCGGCTACGCCCCCTACGTCGTCTGCGCCTGCTGCCGCCGCTCCGGCCACTTTGATCCCGCACGTGAGTCATGGGGCGAAGCCATGAGGGCGAGTCATTTCCGCGAGGAATGGGAATTCAAGGCCACACCCCTACTGCTGACACTTGCCGCATCCTCGGCGTTACTGTTGAACGGCTGTGCCACGATTGACATCAACCAGTCCATCGCGCGCGTTAATCGGGATGCGGGCACTGTTATTGGCGGCACACTCACGCTCGCGCGGACTGACAGTGAGCGCAATGAATTGCAGGGTGCGGCCACCGCGATCCTCGCCAGACCACTTAGCGCTGACGACGCCGTACAGCTGGCGTTGATCAATAGCCCGTCGATGCAAGCCCTGCTTGCGCAAAGCTGGGCCGATGGCGCAGCCGTTGCCCAATCGGCGCGATTGCCCAATCCGTTACTCACGCTCGACAGAATTACCTCGCCCGGCAGCTTAGATTTCGGGCGTATGCTGGGCGTGGGATTGCTGGATATTCTGTCGCTGCCACAACGTAACCGCGTAGCGCTCAGCCGCCTGGAGCAGGGACACTTGCAACTCGCGGCGGACGTCGTAGAAAAGGTGACGCTGTTGCGTCAGGCGTGGGTCACAGCGGTGGCCGCACAGCAATCGGTGTCGTACGCCAAGCAAGTCAACGAGTCTGCGGAGGCCAGTGCTGAGCTTGCGCGACGCATGCTCGAAGTTGGCAATTTCAACAAGCTGCAAAGAGCGCGGCAACAGGCGTTTTATGCTGATGCAACAGCGCAATGGGCAAACGCCGCGCACGTTGCTACCGCCAGTCGCGAAGCGCTGGTGCGACTGCTGGGTTTGACCGACGTTCAGGCGCAAAAGCTGCAACTTCCCGACCGACTGCCTGATCTGCCCGCTGCGCCTCGCGGGCCGGAAGAGGTCGGCAGCGCGGCTTCACGCGGTCGACTGGACGTTAGGGCGGCGCAGGCCGCAGTCAGCGCGACGGCCGCAGCGCAGGGTCTCAACGGACTTGCCAGTTTCACCGACATTGAATTAAGCATCGTTCACAACACGACCAAAGATCGTGCCGACGGTCAACGCACCCAATCACGCGGTGCCGAAATCACGGTCACGCTGCCGGTCTTTAATTGGGGCGATTTGAAACGTGATGGCGCGAATGCGCAAATGCTCGCTGCTGCGAATCGACTCGAATCCACAGTTCGTGCTGCTGGATCCAACCTGCGTGAGAGTTATTCAGCGTATCGAACGACCTACGACATCGCCAAACAATACCGTGACGAAATCGTGCCGCTGCGCAGGCTGATCGCGGACGAAAACGTGCTTCGCTACAACGGCATGATCATCGGCGTGTTTGAGTTGCTGGCCGACTCGCGCGATCAGATCACCAGTGTGATCGGCGCGATCGCTGCGCAACAACAGTTTTGGCTCGCCGACGCGGCACTGCAATCAGCGATCCTCGGCAAACCGATGACAACGCAGCCGATGGGCATGATGCCCGCCCTCAGTGGAGGTAGTGATGCAACGCACTAACCCAATCGCCGTAACACGCGACGAGCGTGGTTGCACCTGCGTCCTTGACCGCAATCCACCGTTTTCAGGTTACACATCATGAGTACTAGAAGAGAGTTTTTACGTTCAGCCGGTATTGCCGGTGGCGCTGTCGCTGCGGCGTCGGTCAGTCGGGTCGCCATGGCCGCACTGCCAGAGCCTGTCACACAGACGAAGCCCGACACCATGCCGCCGATGGTGCCAAAAACAGGTCGCCCCTACAACCCGGTGGTCACACTCAACGGCTGGACGCTGCCGTGGCGCATGAACAACGGTGTCAAGGAATTTCACCTGGTCGCTGAGCCGGTAGTGCGTGAAATGTGCGAAGGCTTTAAGGCGCATCTGTTGGGCTATAACGGCCAGAGCCCCGGCCCCACCATTGAAGTCGTAGAAGGTGATCGCGTGCGCATCTTCGTCACTAACAAGCTCGGTGAAGTGACCAGCGTTCATTGGCACGGACAACGTTTGCCCAACGGCATGGATGGCGTCACCGGCTTGACCCAGCCAGGTATTGCACCAGGCAAAACCTTTGTCTACGAATTTGTAGCCCGCCGCCCCGGTACGTTCATGTATCACCCACATGCGGACGAGATGGTGCAGATGGCGATGGGCATGATGGGTTTCTGGATCACGCACCCGAAGCAAAAGCATCCGTTGATCGAGGAGGTCGATCGTGACTTTGTATTTCTTCTTAATTCCTATGATATTGACCCCGGTGCGTACACGCCGAAGATCATGACCATGGTCGATTTCAATCTCTGGACGTGGAACAGTCGCGTGTTTCCGGGCATTGACACGCTCAATGTGCGACAGAATGACAAAGTACGGATTCGCATCGGCAACCTGACCATGACCAATCACCCGATCCATTTGCACGGGCACGAGTTTTACGTCACGGGAACCGATGGCGGACCCACGCCAAAGACCTCACGCTGGCCTGAGGTCACAACCGATGTCGCCGTAGGGCAGATGCGGCAAATCGAATTTCTCGCCGACGAGCCGGGTGACTGGTCGTTTCATTGTCATAAAAGCCATCACACCATGAACGCGATGGGGCACGCCGTGCCGACCATGATTGGTGTCGACCACAGCCGTGTGGCCAAACAAATCACCCGACTGATTCCCGATTACATGGTTATGGGTGAACGCGGCATGGAAGACATGACCGAAATGCCCATGCCACTGCCCGACAACACCGCGGCCATGATGACTGGCGCGGGGCCGTTCGGCTCGGTGGGCATGGGCGGTATGTTTAGTGTGGTCAAAGTGCGCGAGGATCAAATGCCGGGCGACTACTCTGATCCCGGTTGGTACCAGCACCCACCGGGAGAAATTGCTTACGAGTGGACGGGCGCAGTGGCGGACCCGGCACGCTTCAAGGCACAGATGAACCGTCCGCAACGAGGCGCTATGAAAGCAGAGCGCATGCCCGCCAAAAATATTGAAGTGCAGGTTCGCAAGCCAACGGGCCATGGAAACATGGGTCATTAGCCCACATCAAAGCCATTTATCTGACGAAAGAATAAATCATGAACGCACCAAGCAAAATTCTGGGCACGCTGATGCTGGGGCTGACGGTCTCGACCTGGGTGTCTGCACACGGTGGTGACGCACACGCTAACCCAGTCGGCACGGTCAACAAAGAACAAAAAGAATGGGGTATCGCCGGCGACATGAAAGCCGTTAAACGCACCGTCACACTAACGATGACTGATGCCATGCGATTCACGCCCGACAAGATAGACGTCAAGCAGGGCGAAACCATCCGGATTGTGGTCAAGAACGAAGGCAAGCAATTGCACGAGTTCGTGATCGGCACCAGGAAAGCGCTGGAGGAGCATGCGGCCTTGATGGTGAAGTTTCCCAATATGGA
>JANXNO010000620.1 GCA_025354075.1 Burkholderiales bacterium
AATCGGCACCACATTGCGGCCAATATTTTTGTCTTTGACCAGCGTGTTCAAGATGCGCACAAAGGCCATCGTCGTTGAAATTTCACGCTCGCCCGAACTCTTCAGTTGAGCTTCAAACGCGGAGAGTTCCGGCGTCGGCAACGACACGCTCTTCATGCGACGCTGCGGCAGATAACCGCCGAGCGCGGCGCGACGTTCGCGCATGTATTTGCCTTCGGGCGAATCGGCGGCAGGCTTGAAGTACGGATAGTCCTTGAGGTCTTCGTCCTTCACTGGAATGCCAAAGCGGTCACGCATCTGCCTGAGCGATTCGACGTCCATCTTCTTCGCCTGATGGGCGATGTTCAGCCCTTCGCCGCTGTGACCCATGCCGTAGCCCTTCACCGTTTTGGCGAGGATCACCGTCGGCTGGCCCTTGTGCTTGACGGCACTGTCGTAGGCCGCGTAAATCTTGTGTGGATCATGGCCGCCACGGTTCAAGCGCCACACGTCATCGTCTGACATGTTGGCGACCATTTCGCGTAGTTGCGGATATTTGCCGAAGAAGTTTTCGCGAACGTACGCGCCGTCGCGCGCCTTCATCACCTGATATTCGCCGTCGACCACTTCTTCCATGCGCTTGACGAGCAGACCATCTTTATCGCGCGCCAGCAGTTGATCCCAATAGCCGCCCCAGATGAGCTTGAGCACATTCCAGCCTGAGCCACGGAAGTCGCCTTCGAGTTCCTGAATGATCTTGCCGTTGCCGCGCACCGGGCCGTCGAGGCGCTGCAAATTGCAGTTGATGACGAACACCAGGTTGTCGAGCTTTTCGCGGCCCGCCATGCTGATCGCGCCGAGCGATTCCGGCTCGTCCATTTCGCCGTCGCCACAGAACACCCAGACCTTGCGGCCTTCAGTATTGGCGAGACCGCGTGCATGCAAATATTTGAGGAAGCGCGCCTGATAAATGCCCATCAGCGGTCCGAGGCCCATCGACACGGTCGGGAGTTGCCAGAAGTCCGGCATCAACCACGGATGCGGATAACTCGAAATGCCCTTGCCATCGACTTCCTGGCGGAAGTTGTCCATCTGATCCTGCGACAAACGGCCGAGCATGAAGGCGCGTGCATACACGCCCGGCGCGCTGTGGCCCTGCACATACACGAGGTCGCCACCGTGGTCGGCGGAAGGTGCATGCCAGAAGTGATTGAAGCCGACGTCATACAGCGTTGCAGCCGACGCGAACGACGAAATGTGACCGCCGAGTTCGAGATCTTTTTTGCCACCGCGCAACACCATCATCGCCGCGTTCCAGCGCACGTAACTGCGCAGCCGGTGCTCCATCTCATGATCGCCGGGGCTCTTGGCCTCCAGATGCGTCGGGATGGTGTTCAGGTACGCGGTGTTCGGTGAAAACGGCGCATTGCCGCCGGTGCGGCGCGCCTTGTCGAACAGCGCTTCGAGCAGGTAATGCGCGCGCTCGTAGCCTTCGTTGGCGATAACGCTATCGAGCGAATCGAGCCAGTCGCTGGTTTCTTTAGGGTCAAGATCGCCCGGATTAGTCGGGTTGGTGTTCTGCATGGTTTCTCCTCCTTATTCGCCACTTGCAATGCTTGCGCACATCGCCGTCAAAGCCCTGTCACAGCGGCCTCGACACCCTTGTCGCTAGCGCCGCAACGGCATTGTCGCGTGTGTGCATTGCACCATAAAAAAGTGCGTTAATCGCACGTCATAAAACAAAATTCTAGAGCAAATTTCATCAGATGGAAAGCACTTCCATTAAATATTTGGCGCAGTACAACTTTTCGATTAAATGGCTTCGGCGCTGGGCATAGCGGGTATTTTTTATAAAAGTCGATATGTACACTTTTGTGATCTATGCCCAATTGGGGTAAAGATATCGCTAAAAAGCTGTCTATGCGGGATCGGGTTTCCGCCGTCTTTTCCGCGCCACCAGTTCCTAAAATCGAGCGCAATCCCGTTCATCCTCTACAAGGCATTTCATGCAATTTCACCGTCTTAGTCGCGCCGTCATTGCGGGCGCGCTGCTGCTCGTCACGCCGCTTGCATTCGCTCAGGCCTACCCGACCAAAACCATTAAATTCGTGGTCCCGTTCCCGGCCGGCAGTGCCACCGACGTGGTGGGCCGCGTGCTGGCCGAAGCGATGGGCAAAGACTTGGGCCAAGCGATCGTCGTCGACAACAAAGCGGGCGCGCAGGGCACCATCGGTGCCAACGAAGTCAAGGGCGCGGCTGCCGACGGCTATACCTTTTTGGTAACCACCAGCACCACGCAGGCGGCGGTGATGAGTCTGCTCAAAAAAGTGCCGTACGACCCTGTCAAAGACTTCACGCCGATTGGCAAAATCGCGACCACGCCATTCGTGCTGATCACCAACGACAAGGTGCCTGCGACCAACCTCAAAGAATTCATTGCGTACGCCAAGGCCAACCCTGGCAAGGTGCGTTTCGGCCAGGGCTCCAGTGGTTCGTGGGTGTCGGGCTCGCTGTTCGCGTCGATGATCAACGCGGACATGCAGATGATTCCGTACAAGGGCATTCCGCCGGCAATCACCGACATGCTCGGCGGCAATATCGAGGTCGTGTTCGCCGACCTCGGCAATGCCAATGCGCAGATCAAGGGCGGCAAAGTCAAGGCCTTTGGCGTGACCAGCATCAAGCGTTCCGCCGCTCTGCCGGATCTGCCGGCCATCACGGAACAGGTGCCTGGTTACGAGCTGGTGCCGTGGTTTGCCTTGATGGCACCGGCCAATCTGCCCAAAGATTTAAGCGCGAAACTCACCGCGACCCTGCAAAAAGTATTGCTCAACGCGGAGGTCAAACAGAAGTTGAATGCCGGCGGATTCGATATTGATTCCACCGACGCAGCAGGGCTCGCAAAGCTGATTGACAACGAGATCAAGCGTTGGGGACAGTTGACCAAGGCCGCGAAGATCGAGGCGGAATAACCGAGCCCGATATCTGCGCACGTGCAAAATGAAGGCATGAATACAGACTTCCATCTCGGCCCGGCAACGCAGACCAGCGCCGGCCCGCTGACGGGGGTGAGCCTGCTCATCACCCGGCCGGTGATGCCTGCCTCACGCACTGCGCAGCGGCTGGCCGCCCTCGGCGCGGTGCCGCTGATTTTTCCCACTACCATCATCGAGCCACCCGCCGACGTCAAGCCATTGCAGACGGCGCTGGCGCAGCTTGATGGCTATTACGCGGCGATCTTTGTCAGTCCCAGCGCCGCTGAAATGACGCTCGCCCCGCTCGGCTCAACGCCGCGAACGCTGCCCGCCACCTTGCGCGTGTTTGCGCCCGGTCCCGGCACGGCGGAAGAACTGACGTTGCGTGGCGTCACCGACGTGGAGATACCGGAAACTTCGTTCGATAGCGAAGGCCTGCTCGCACTGCCCGCGTTGCAGGCGGACGCGGTTAAAGGCAAACACATCGTCATTTTTCGCGGCAATGATGGTCGAGAATTGCTGCGCGAAGCACTCGTCAAACGCGGCGCAACGGTCGACGCGATCACCGCGTATCACCGCCGCGCGCCAAACACGCCACCCACCGGATTGCTTGAGTTGCTGCGTGCCGGAACGGTCAATGCGATCTCTGCGATGAGCAGCGACGCCATCACCCATCTGGTGCCACTGATCCCCGCCATCGAACGCGACACATTGATTTTTACGCTACCCGTTTATGCCAGCCACGAGCGCATCGCCGCCACCGCACGCGCGGCGGGTTTTCGGAACGTCATCGAAACGGAAGCCGGTGATGCTGGCTTAATCACGGCATTGCTCGAACGCGCAAACCCCGCGTAGGAACGGCCAGGCCGCCTACAGAAAAAAGAAAACATCATGTCCAAACCAGAAATCGTCGCCATCGCCCCACTGCCTGCGTTCTTCGCCAAACCGCTGCACGAAAAATTCACCGTGCATGACCTGCACGGGGCCGCCGACGCCGAGGCACGCCGTTCGCTGATCGCCACAATTGCTGCGACCACGCGCGGCATGGTGGCGTTCGGCGGCTCGCAGCTCACGCCGGAGCAACTGGCCAAGTTTCCGCATCTGGAAATCATCAGCGTGATGGGCGTCGGCTACGACGGCATGCCGCTCGCTGCCTGCGCTGATGCAAAGGTGAAAGTGACCAACACGCCGGACGTGCTCAACGACGAGGTTGCCGACACGGCGGTTGCGCTCACGCAGATGACCTGTCGCCAGTTTGTCGGCTCGCAAAAATTTGTTGAAGGCGGTGAATGGCTCAAGGGCCAGTATCCGCTGACGCATTCGATTTGGGGCAAGACGGTCGGCATCATCGGCCTCGGTCGTATCGGCAAAGAAATTGCCAATCGCCTGCTCGCGCACAAGATGAAAATCGCGTACTTTGGGCGAAGCAAACAGGACGTACCGTATCAGTATAACGGCAATCTGGTCGAGATGGCGGGCGATGTGGACGTACTCATCGCGATCACCCCCGGCGGCGCGGCGACGAAGCATCTGGTCAATGCGGCAGTGCTCGAAGCGCTCGGGCCGACCGGCTATTTCATCAACGTCGCGCGCGGCTCGGTGGTCGATGAAGTGGCACTGGTCGCGGCCATCGAAAACGGCACCATAGCCGGCGCGGGCCTCGACGTATTCGGCGCCGAACCGAAAGTGCCGGAAGCCCTCTTCAACCGCCGCAACGTCATCCTGCTGCCGCATGTGGCCAGCGCGACGCACGAAACGCGACAGGCGATGGCCGATCTCGCCGTCGAAAATCTTGCGCTGCACTTCGCAGGTAAGCCGGTCGCGACACTGGTGCCGGAACTGGCCGGAAAAGTCGCGCCCTGACGAACCAACGCCGCCTTGAGGAGCGCAGCGCGTCAAGGTATGCGTAGCCTCAATGCGAAGCGATCAAATTCGAAGTTTGCCAACGTCGCGCTGGGCAACCCGGACGCGCTTCGCTTGCCCGGGTTACGGGTATAGCTTTTGGTTGAAAGCCTTATTTAATCTGGGCTAAAGCGCGGATTTCGGCAACTATCGACTTACGCGGTTTTATGGCACTACGCCCAGACGGAACGAGGTTTTCTCAATAAAGCTGCCAAGCCTTTTCGTGGCTATTTTCCAGGCAATGGCTTAAGCTGCGACGCGAACACATCCTCGGCCACGCGCTTGCCGATGCGATAACCGGTGTCGACTGAATTGCGGAAATGAACCCCAGCCCACACCCGTGACGCAGCGAGTTCCTGTGACATTGCTTCCGCATTCGGCCAGGTTCTCGTCACCGAAATCGCGGTGTTTTTCCATGTCAATGGCACGGCGCCGCCCGGATTGAACGCGGTCAATAGCGCCATGAAATAACCGCCACCCACGCCGCCACCCGACGGATAGTCCGGGTTCGGTGGCGTCGCAATCAGCGGCTCCCACGCATCGTCCTTCGCGCCCGCATCAGCAAACTTGCCGCGAATCGCATTGGCCGGCCGCCAGTAGCGATATTTGTCCTTCATCGCGACATACACAACGCGGCCGTCAAAGTCCGCCATGTCGGACAGCGCCATCATCCGCGCATAGTCGAGCGACGACAATGTGCGTGCGTCCGCAATGCGCTGAAAGAACAGCAAGCCATCACTGTCTTCACCTGAATTCCAGAACACGGCGGCGACCGACTGATCGGCTGTGCGCGTGGCGCTGTTGCGTGCGCCGAGCGCCTTCACCTCGGCCAGGTCGCGCTTTGCAAGCGCACTGTCCAGCGCGGGCGGCGGGCCGGGGTCGTATGCGTTCGCATCCGTTATCGCGAACGGACGCATGCGCGCAAAGGCAACGCTCGACTCCACCTTGTGATCGGTCGTCAGATCGTACACGCCTGCCGCCGCATCACGCTTCGCAGGCTCCACGCGCGCGAACGAATCCTCCACCCTTGAGACCAGCAGCGCATACGCGACGCGCTTGCCGAGCGCCGAACCCTTCGCCTTCGCGGCCACATCCGTGACCGGCTTCAACGAATCCTCCAGCGCTTTCGCCAGCGCCGCCTGATCCGCACCGGGCACACTGCTCAACACCACCCACGCGGCAGTCGCCGCCGCTGCATCGGGCGACGCATCAGGCACAGCCTCAATCGCCGGGCCGTATGACGTGTAGCGCGGCGTGATCGCATTCAGCGCATTGAACATGGCCAGATTGGTCAGCACCGAGTTGACGCAGGTTGAACATGGCTAACCCTCCAGGAATGTTGGGCGAACGATAGCGGGGAAACCGGGCGTTGTCACGCGTCCCGCGCCTCCCCACGCACGGCGCAGCAAAACCGCGCCATGCGTGCTAACCGGTGTTGCGCAACCCCGCAGCCAACCCGTTAATCGTCAAATGCAGCGCGCGTTGCGTGCGCTCTTCCAGATCGCCTGACCGCACGCGTCGGATCAGCTCAATCTGCAAATGATTCAACGGATCAAGGTACGGAAAGCGGTTGCGGATGGAGCGGGCGAGCGTTGGGTTATCGGCTAACGGCGCCGCGCCCACAATGGTTTCGTACGCATTCTTGGTGCGTTCCCACTCGACGTGAATCTTGCCCCAAATGCGTTCGCGAATGGCTTTGTCCTGCACCAGCGATCCGTAGGCGGCGGCGATTTGCATGTCGGTTTTTGCCAGCACCATGCCGAGGTTTGAAAGAACAGTGGCGAAGAACGGCCAGTCTTTTGCCATCGCGCGCAACTCGTTGATCGCCTCGGGTTGTTCGTCGCACAAGGCGGCAACCGCGCTGCCAAAACCGTACCAGCCGGGCAACGACACGCGGGCCTGCGCCCAGCTAAACACCCACGGGATCGCGCGCAAATCTTCGATGCGGGCACCGGCTTTTCTTGAGGCAGGGCGTGAGCCTATGTTGAGTTCGGCGATCTCCTTGATCGGCGTGCTTTCACGGAAGTAAGTGACGAAGCCGTCGTCGCCGTAAACGAGTGCACGGTATGCAGTGAACGCGTGCTCGCTTAATTTGTCGGCTAATGCTTCGTAGCGCGCCTGCTGCTTTGCGTCGCTGGTGATATTGGGCAGCAGCGTGCTCTCCAACACAGCGGCGAGCAGCGTTTCAAGATTGCGTTGTGCGAGGTCGGGATCGCCGTATTTGCTGGCGATGATTTCGCCC
>JANXNO010000623.1 GCA_025354075.1 Burkholderiales bacterium
TGTTGTGCCCGCTGCGGATGATCAGGTCTTTCGAGCGACCGGTGAGATGCAACCGCGACTCACTGTCGAGCCAACCCAAGTCACCGGTGGCGAGCCATCCGTCGTGGGTGAATGCGTTTGCGTTTTCAAGCGAGTCGACGAAGCCTGAGAACAAGTTGGGTGACTTAAACAGCACCATGCCTTGCTCACCGACCGGCATATCGCGGTCGCTTGCGCCGCCTTGCTCGTCGAGCGCAACGATGCGCAGTTGAATGTAGGGCAGGCGCAAACCGACGCAGCCCGCGGGGCCGACGACTCCGGGCGGTGTGATGGTGGAGATGCCTGCCATTTCTGTCATGCCGAGCGCTTCGTGAACATGCAGTCCGAAAAGGTTTTCAAAGCGAAGCGACAGCTCAGGCGAGAGCGGCGCTGCGCCGGTTCGGCAGTAGCGAAGCGTTGAGATATCCGCGCCGTTGATCGGCACATTGGCGAGTGCCGCGAGCACCGTTGGCACGGCCGAGAGCACGGTGGCGCGGTATCGTTCAACCAGCCGCCAGTAGTTTTTGATCACGTCGCGATTGCGAAACAGTGACGTCGTGGGAATCACTACTTCGACTCCGGCCGACAACGAGGCGAGCGAGCCCGGCAGCACGCCCGCAACGTGAAACAGCGGATAGCCGTTGATCGTGACGTCAGTCGGGCGCACGCCCTGCATCTTGACGCAGCCCCATGCGGTGAACACCTGCGCGCCGTGGCTGTGCCGCGCGAGCTTGGGTGCGCCTGTGGTGCCGCCGGTGTGAAAGTAGGCGGCGATGTCGGTGGGTGCAATGTTGCGACCGCTTACCAAATGATCGTTGGGCTCACGTGCGCGCTCGGTTGCGAAATCGAGAACGCCAGCGGACAGGTCAGGGGTGTGTTGTTCACCCACGGGCGCAACGCGCAGCACTGTAGTCAAGCTCGGCACCAATGCACGAATTCGCATCGCTTTTGACCAAAATCCAGACTCGTCATCCGCGCCCCATGCGATGAGCACTTTGGCGCGCCCCGCGTTCATCAGCGAGACCAATTTCTCATCGGACAGCAAAGGATTGAGCGGCTGCACGATACCCGCCGCTTCGCCGCCCCACAGCGCAAGGTGATAGTCCAAACACCCCGGCAACAGCACGGCCACAGCGTCGTTCGGCGTGAGACCCAATCGATGCAGCAGGTTCGCAGTTTGGTGAATTCCAACGAGGAGCTCGGCATACGACCAGCGAATCGGCGCGTCTGCAGGCTCGGCGCTGGTCAGAAACGTCAACGCGGTTTTGTCGCCAAATGCGTGCGCCGAGTTACAGAAAATTTCATACGTGCTGCGCACTGTGAGCGCCTGATCCAGCGGGACGTTCTCCAGACGCTCGACATCCTCAATGCACAGAATCGGCGATGAGGGTTCGAACGGCGCGCCGCGTGGCGGCAATGGGGATGACAGATTGGATACGTTCACGGCGTTTTGGCGAAATGGCGCTGGCGGGGGAATGAGTAAAGCACAAGCGAGTTGCGCAGCATCTAGTCCGAGACCGAAACGACTCACTTTTAACAGTGCAGGCTTGACATAGCATTGCCACAGTTTCAACAAGGAGAAAACTATGTTTAGTCATGTGATGGTGGGCGTCAACGATCTTGAAGCGTCACGAAAGTTCTACGACGCGCTCTTGGGCACTTTGGGCGTCGCACCGGGGATGGCCAACAAGAGCCGCTATTTCTACCGAAGCCCGACCGGCACGTTCGGCATCACGACGCCAATCAATGGCGAGCCTGCGACGCACGGCAACGGCAGCACCTTCGGCTTCAACATGACTTCGCCCGAACAGGTTGATGCGTTTCATGCGGCGGGCATTGCCAATGGCGGCTTGACGTGCGAAGACCCTCCAGGCTGGCGCGATGGCGCGGCGGGCAGGCTTTATCTGGCGTATTTGCGCGATCCGGATGGCAACAAGCTTTGCGGGTTGCATCGGCCCGCAAAAAAGGAGTAGGCGCGCAGCGTTCGTTTTTTAGGGCCTGAGCGCGGGCGGCGTCAGTTTGCGCTCGAGGAAGGCAAACGCATGCTCAATCAATATTGCCAGCGCAGCGACCGGGATCGCACCCGCTAACAGCGTCACGTTGTCGTTCAGCGCAAGCCCCGTGACGATGCGCTCGCCGAAACCGCCAGCGCCGATAAAGGCTGCGATGGTCGCCGTGCCCACGGTGATCACGGCGGAGGTTTTTACGCCCGCCATGATGGTGGAACGCGCCAGTGGCAATTCGATCAGCCGCAAAATCATCGACGGCGTCATCGCGAGCGATTGCGCGGCTTCTTTGATGCCAGCGGGGATTTGCGTCATTCCTGTGTGCGTGTTGCGCACGATTGGCAACAGCGCATAAACGGAAAGCGCGATGAAAGCGGGCACCAACCCGATGCGGCCCGTCAACGGAATCAGCATCGCTAGAAGCGCCAGCGACGGGATGGTCTGCAACATGCCCGTGCCGCCGAGGATTGCAGCTCCAACTCGCGGATGTCGCGCTGCCGCTATGCCCAGAGGCACACCGACGCATACGCTCGCTGCGAGCGAAAGCAACACTAACCCCAGATGCTCGACCGCGAGGCGAATGAAATCTGGGCCGAACAATGTTGCCCAAAACCGTTTGAGCGCATTGTCGGCAGCGGGACTCAATGCCGGGGTCGCCGTGCCGTTTCCGAGGTCTGCCTTATTGGCCGATTGATTCCCGGACAGAAAAT
>JANXNO010000675.1 GCA_025354075.1 Burkholderiales bacterium
AATCGGCAAACGCCTGTTGCTGAAAATACGCTACCAGATGCCCCGTACTGTTGTGCGCTGCGGCAGCAAGCGATGCCGCCAGCGTGTCGTTGTCATCATGGCCCAGCGCAATGATCGCCGCAGCACCCGCTGTACCCGCGCGCAGGTGAAGGCCGCGTTCTGACAGCGCAGAATCGCGTACAAATTTCACGACGGTTGGCATCGGGTTCTCGATATCTTTGGTCGAGCACACCACAATTTCGCGCTGCGTTGTATCGACGTCGTGCGTGATTTCCTCGACCATGCGCTGCGTGCGCAAACCCTGCCAGCCGAGGATCACGATGTGGTCCTTAAGATACGAATAATCGGCTTCCCCACACATGCGGCGTCTCCAGAGGTTCGAGAGATAGTGAACAAATTTTGTGATGCTGGTGGTGAACAGAATGATGCCACCGGGCATGATCCACAGCGCTGTAAGCAGGCGACCGTCCACCGTTTTTGGCGCGATGTCACCATAGCCAACGGTCGTCACCGTGGTCACGTAGTAATAAAAAAACGCCACGAGTTCGGTGATTTCGCCGCTCTCAAACCACCACATCAGCTTCGCCGACACGGCATAGTGCACGCTGAATCCCGCGAGCAACGTCCACCACGACAGCCGCGTGAACTGCGCATAAATGGTCTTGAAGATGTGCGAAAAGCGCGGGGAAGCCATGTTGGCCGCGATTGTTGCATCGTGCGTGCGTCGCGTAAAGGTTTGCTGACGCTGATTTGCAGCACCACGACATTGCGCTCGCGTTGTCGCAATCGGTATCGTCGCTGTACGCGCTCGTGCGCGGCACCGATACCAACACGCCGTGCGATTTGAATCTGATTGCAATGCAGGACGCCTTGGTGCAGGTGCCCGAAACATTCGTGGCGGAGCTGTTGTAGAGCTCGGTGCGCTGATTCAGCGCGCGACATTGCATCCGGGCAGTCCTCGCTCAAAATGCACACAAACTGTTCAACGATCCAGCCAGTCGCCGCACTTCGCGACGGGTTGCGGCAGCATGCTCGCGCGCGAAATTGACTATCGACTTTTACGTGAAAGCCTTATTGCAACTGGGCATGACGCAATAAAAGACAGAATCTCGACTAAAGCCACTTTAGCGGCTTGAGCCCATATATTACAGGCCTTGCAGCACAAAGCTATATAGATCAATAAGCCTCAAGTTCATCACAGAAAAAGACAACTGTTCACCACAATCGCAACGCAAAATTCACGGTGATAAACCTTCGGTTACGCTACGCGTTCTGCCGCGCGCGAAGCACGACGCCAAGGCACGAAACGACGTACATGCCCCCAATCTACACACGGACAGAAAGTAATTCGATGTCGGAATTGCAAACGAGGATTAACGTCGGCGAATGGTGGTCCACCGAGCGCCCGCGCATTGCCGCTTTGATTCCGCAACGTTGCGGCGAGGTGGTCGTGGAATCCACTGGTGCCATGCAGCGTGCCGACGCTGAAAACGACGCCACGACGCTGGCCGATGCCGCCGCGCTGTGCGCCCGCGCCTACACCATCCAGGGTGAGCCCGACGTTGCCGCACGCGTGCTGCACGACTTGCTCAGCGGCCCCGAGGGTCGTTTTGCCGCGACCGACCGCGCGGTGCTGATGGCGGCCCTCGGCATCGCGTATGAAGCCTTGGGCAAGTATGCCGAAGCGCTCGACCTGCAACACGAGGCGCACACGATCTTTGCCAGCGCGGACGATGTGCGCGCCATGGCCGCGTCACGGCTGTCGATGGGCGTGGTGCATTCGCGCTGTCAGGACCACGCGATTGGCTATGGGCACTACGTCGCCGCGCTTGAATCGTTTGAGCGACTGAATGATCACATCGGCATGGTGCGTGCGCTCAACAACATTGGCCTCGATCAGCGCAACATGGGGCGCTTTGATGAGTCGCTCGCCACCTTTGATCGTGCGCTGAGCGTCGCGCATGCGCAAAATTTCGCATCGCTCATCCCCACGCTCTCGGGCAATCGCGGGCGCACGCTGATGGCGCTGGGGCGGCTCACCGAAGCCCGCGCGAGCTTTGAGCACTACGCGCGTGGTACGGCGAACAATACGTGGACGCGAAGCGCGCTCGATGCCCGGCTCGGTCTGATCGAAGTCGCGCATGCGCAGGGCGAGCGAACGCCGGTCATCAAAGCATTGCGCGAACTGATTCCCGAGATAGCGCAACAAGGCGTGCTCGATGAAGAGGTCAAGGCATTGAACCTGTTGGCAGAAACGCTGGAGGCTGTGGGCGACGCGGCAAGTGCGCTGCTCGCTTACAAGCATTTGCGCGAACGTGAACGCAAGTGGCTCGACCAGCGCGCCAACACGCGACTGCGTGCATCGACCTTGATGACCGATCTCGATGCCGCGCGTCATGAAGCAAAAGAAGAGCATCGGCTGCGCGACGAATTGTCGAAGGCACACGCCGCGCTCGCCATCGAATCGGCCGAGCGTAGCGCGAGAACGGATGAGTTGTATCGGCAATCGCGCGAGGATGCGCTGACTGGTTTGCCGAACCGTCGCGACTTCACCGAACGCATGGCCGAGGAATGTCGTCGCGCCGAGCGATTCCAGCAACCGTTGTGCGTAACGATGGTTGACATTGATCACTTCAAGCGCGTCAACGACAAGTTCGGTCACGCAGCGGGCGATCAGGCGTTGGTCGAAATCGCGCGCCGATTGCGCAGCGTTTTGCGCGCTGGCGATCTGGTGGCGCGGCTGGGTGGAGAAGAGTTCGCGGTGCTGTTGCCCAATGCGACAGCCGCTGACGCGCTGGCGTTATGCGAGCGATTGCGCGAAGCCGTCGCCGCAACGCCCGTGATGCTGGCCAATGCGGCGCATCGTGTGACCATCAGTATCGGCGTCACGACCTATGTGCCGCCAGAGAGCACCGATGACGCGTTGTCGCGCGCCGATATGCGTCTGTACGGCGCGAAGACAGCGGGCCGCAATCGGGTGATTGCGGATTAAATTCGCTAGGCTGTGAGCCTTGTCAACGCCTCGCGATATTTCGCTGCCGTCTGCTCGACAACGTCCGGTGGCAGCGTCGGCGCGGGTGCTTTTTTGCCCCACGGCTGGCGGTCAACATGCACAGCCTCCAGCCAGTCACGCAAAAACTGTTTGTCAAAACTCGGCGGATTTTTGCCTGCGACGAACGCTGCTTCGTACCCTTCAATCGGCCAGTAACGCGACGAATCCGGCGTCAAT
>JANXNO010000437.1 GCA_025354075.1 Burkholderiales bacterium
GTCAGCGTCCTGTAGTCAACCGGAGTGATCGTACCGTCCACGCGATTGCTCACGAGCACACGCACGCCGTCACCCATCGGGAATACATTGTGCGCGCCGCGACCGGTGACAATTTTTTTGACGATTTCGCGCTTCGCCGGATCGATGACCTGCACAAAATCCTGCCCCATGATGCCGATAAACAACAAGCCTTGGGGGCTCATCCAGATGCCGGCCGGCGTCTTGCCGATTTTGATGCGCCAGGCTTCTTTATGCGTTGCCAGATCAATAGCCAGCAATTCGTCCGAGTCCTGCATCGTAATGTAGGCAAAGCGCGAGTCATTGCTGAAGGCCACATGACTCGGCGTTTTCGCGGCAGGGATGCGCGCTTTCAGCTCATAGTTCGGCATGGCGTACACATCCACCCGATCCAGCCGCAGGCTGACCGACACAAACCACTTGCCGTCCGGGGAGAAGCCCAGCTGATACGGGTCGCTGATGCGCGGCACGCGACGTTTTACCTCGCCGGTGAGCGGATTCAAAAACACCAGATCATTCGACGCGGAATTGGCCACCACCAGCTCGTCGTCCTTGTTGAGCACCTGCATCAGATGATGCGGTTCCTTGCCGACCGGATAAGTTTCGACTACCTTGCGCGTCGCCCGGTCAATGACGGAAACGGTGCCTTCGCCGGAGTTGAGCACGATAACCCGTTCGCCGGGTTGCAGGGCGTGGGTGGAGGCAGAAAACGCGACCAGCAGCATTAGGGCTGCGACGCGTGCGCGACGGAGTGTGGTGAGAAGCATGCATCGATTTTACTAAGCTGCACCGCTTCGTCGTTGCCGCCGCGCCCGCACCGCCGCGCCACGTGGAATTCGCTGGCTGGGTGTGGTTTCCCGCCCTCGCCGCAATGAGCGGCAGATAGTTAAGGTACGATTCGCCTGTGTTCGCCGTTTAATCCCTTTGCCCGCATGGTTCGCTTCCTCATTCTTTTTGTTGTGATTCAGGCCGTGCTGTTTGGTGCGCAGTTAACGCCGTGGGGTCAGGATTACTTTGTAATTCCCTGGACTAATGGGCTGGCACATTTTTGTGCCCAGCTGGTCGCTGTTTTTGACAGCAGCGCCGAGGCCATTGGCAAGGTATTGCGCAGCAACACTAACGGCTTTGCGGTGAGCATCGAAGCCGGTTGTAATGGCGTGGAGGCCACGCTGGTGCTGATTGCGGCCATCCTTGCGTTTCCTTCGACCTGGCGGCAAAAGGCGTGGGGACTCGCGTTGGGGTTTGTCGCGGTGCAGGGTCTGAACATTGTGCGCATCATCAGCCTGTTCTACCTCGGGCAATGGAACATGACCGCGTTTGAGTGGGCGCATCTCTATATTTGGCAGGCGCTGATCATGCTCGACGTGCTGATCGTGTGGCTGATCTGGGTGCGGCGAATCAACCGCGCACCTGTCAGCGGTACGCCACCGTCGTCAGGTGATTCCGGCTCGGCCGCGCCGGTTGCCGCCTGACCGCGCGAGGAATGTCGTGCCCACTACCATCGGTCGTTTTTTCCTGCGCATCCTGCTCTGGGTGCCGCCCGTTTTTGCCGCCTGGTACGTGCTGGTGCCGCTGTTGCACTGGCCAATTCGCTGGTTTTTGTCCGGCATGGCGTTGCTGGGTTTGCCCGAATTTGTGACGTCGGTGACGCAATCCCTGCATGGCTTTGAGTTTATGACGTCGTTGTCACCCGGCACGGTTGCGGGCCAGGCATTTCGTGCCGACGCGCGGGTGAATGCGGAGGTCGACGCCAGGCTGTACAGCTACGGCACCGCACTCATGGCTGCACTCACTCTCGCGGCGTGGCAGCCGCAGCGCTGGAGCAATCTTTGGTATGGATGGCTGCTGTTGTTGCCGCTGCAAATGCTAGCGGTGTTTGCGGCCGGCATGAAGCAGATTCTGCTCAGCTCCGGCCCCGCCGTGCGCGATCAGGCAGCTTGGGCGGCGTGGCAGCTTGAAGTCATTGCTTATCTGTATCAGTTTTCAACCCTGATCATGCCGCCGGTGACCGCGCTGATTGTGTGGTTTGTACTGCACCGCCGGTTTGTCGAGAAATTTGTCGGGGCCGACGTGATCGCGATTCTGCGAGCAAGTGAGAAGAAGCCCAAGCGCGCGGCGCAGCGTGAGCCGGTGGCTATGCCGAAGAGGCCTTAGTCAGCACTTTGGTTTGGTTCGCTCTGCCGCAGGCGGAGAGTGAGCGTAGAGATTGAGTGGGGTTGGCAGATTGACGTCGCTGACGTGCGACGACCACCCTCACCCCAACCCCGGCGCAAACTTGCACCCTCCGGGCTTGGCGCGCTCGAGAGAGGGAGTAGAGTCAGACGCACCTTTGACATCCCGCTCAATCACCAAATCCGGAATGTGATTGAACGCAATCGCCATTCTGGCCGCCTTTTGCGCCGTAAACGCACCGCCCCAAAACAGGGTGTTGTTGCCGAATTTCAAATTCAGCTGATCGATAACCCGGTCCAGTTTTTCGGTGTTCGGTTGCGCATCAAATAGCGACAACGACTGCCCCTCGCGCGGCGTGAGTCCGGCGAACGCCATGCCCACCGCCATCGGCGTGTTGTTCCGGACGCTGCGATCCTTGAGCATGGACTCGTACAGTGCCTGCACGGTTTCAAGCAGCGTCGTGGTGCGATCCGTGGCGTCGACCCGTTGATGCCGCTTTTGCTTTTCGTCACCGCGCAGCTTCAGATAAAGCGACACGTCGGTGGTGACAAATTCCATGTCGCGCAAGCGCATCGCGGCCTTTTGCGTGAGGCGCGAGAGCACGGCCTGCGCGTGAGCATGCGAGCGATGATCGGGACTGATGACATGCGAGTGGCTGATCGACGAGGTTTTGGTTTCGCGGGTGGAGACGTCCTCGCCGCGCAGCTTTTGCCAGAAACGTTCGCCTTCGATGCCGCCCCAAATCGCGCGTAGTTTCGCCGCGTCCGCGGTCAGCAATGCAGGCGTGGTGGTGATGCCGCTGTCGATCAGTCGCTGCAACATTTTTTTGCCGATACCGACAAAATGATTGAGCTTAAGCGGCATCAACGCATGCGGCAAATCGGTAAGTTCGATGATCACCAAACCATCCGGTTTCACCATATCGCTCGCGGTTTTGGCGAGGAACGAATTGGGCGCGATGCCGATGGAGGAGGTGATGCATTCGCCCAATTGTTTGCGCAACCGATACTTGATTTCGAGCGCCAGTTTTTCGGCGGCGAGACGCGGTTGATCGCGGCCCGAAAGCGTGATGCACATTTCGTCAATCGAGTTCACCGACGCAATCGGCGCGACACTTTCGACCACCGCTTTGGCACGATGATGAAACTCGACGTACACGGCGGGTCGCGATTCGACGAACACGATGTCTGGGCACAACCGTCGCGCGTCGGCCACGTTGGTCAGCGTTTTCACGCCGAAACGCTTGGCCTCAATGCTCGCGGCAATCGCGCAGGTGGTGTCGGCAATCATCGGCACCACCGCCACCGGGCGTCCGCGCAGCTCGGGTCGCAACTGTTGCTCGACAGACGCAAAATAGCTGTTGAAATCGACGTAAAGGGCGCGAAGCATGTTGCCGATTTTACTGTATAAACGTGCAGTTTCCGGTGAAATATTCCCGGAAAAATTTGCTACAGCTTTTTGTTCAACACGCCATCAAATATGGGGATGTAGGCATATTTAGTTAAAAGTCGACTTTATACTAAATAAGTAGGTATCCCCATTTATAATGCGCTTTGAGGAGAATAGCTGTATGAGAAAAGCCTGATGAAAGCGCTTCAGATATTTGCCGGTAAGCGCGCGCTCGCTCATCTGCAATCCAGCGGCCTGCAACCTGCCGACGTGCGCGCAATCCCGGCTGCTGCCGGCGGCCCGAAAGGGTTGACGCTGTTACCGATGGATCGTTTTCTATTTGGCGAATGGCTGCCACAATCCGTGCAGCCGGTTGATTTGATCGGCGCGTCCATCGGCGCGTGGCGCATGGCGGCGGCCATGTTGAATCAGCCCGCTGACGCGCTCGCCGTGCTAGAGCACGCCTACATTCATCAGGATTTTGAAGTCCCGCCTGGGCGCAAAACGCCCACCAAAGCCCACATCAGCGAGCGCTTCGGCGAAGGCATTCACGCCATGTTTGGCAAGCGCGAGCGGGAAGTGCTGAATCACCCGCGTTACCGTCTGCATGTGCTCACTTCTCGGGGGCGCCACGTTCTGCGCCGCGACAATCGTATTCGTTCGCCGCTGGGCTACGCCGGCGCATTTTTTACCAATGTTGTGTCGCGCAAAGCTATGGGTGCATGGATCGAGCGCGCCGTGTTTTCGTCGCATGCGTCGCCGCTGCCGTTCGCGGCGAATGATTACCGCACACGACGCTATCGTTTGTCGGAGAGCAACTTCGCATCGGTGGTGCAGGCGTCGTGCTCGATCCCGTTCGTGCTGAACGCGGTACATGACATCGCGGGCGCGGCAACGGGTGCCTATTGGGACGGCGGCATCACCGACTATCACCTGCATCTCGACTATCGGGCGGCTGGCGAAGCCGAACCCAAGGGCATCGTGCTTTACCCGCATTTTCAGCGCGCAGTGGTGCCTGGCTGGCTCGACAAATCACTTAAATGGCGACACGGTGCAACGCACTTTCTGGATGATGTGATTGTGCTGGCGCCGCATCCTGATTGGGTTGAAACGCTGCCGAATAAAAAACTGCCTGACCGTACCGACTTCGCCCGTTACGGACGCGACCTCAAGGCACGCGTCGCGGTATGGCAAACCGCAGTAACCGAGAGCGCACGTTTGCGGGACGAATTTGCAGAATGGCTCGCGGCCGGCTGCGACCCGAATCGCGTGCAGGTGCTGTGACGCGTTTGTAGCGTTGTCCCATTCAGGTTCGCACAGGTGCGTGGGACAATGACATCGTACTTTTATTTGCGTTGACGCACGATGACCGAACTTGCCCCCGCTGCTGCTGCCCTAACTGCCCTCGCCGATGCGCGCAAACGGATTTCATTGGTCATTCCGATGTTCAACGAAAGCGAAGCGCTGGGTGTGCTGTTTTCGCGGCTGGATGCGGTGTTGCCAGCGCTCAGCGGGTATCACTTTGAGCTGGTGTGTGTGAACGATGGCAGCACCGACGACACGCTTGCTAGGCTGCATCAACTCACTGCGGCGCGCGTTGACGTGACCCTCGTTGACCTGAGTCGAAATTTTGGCAAGGAAGCGGCGCTGTCCGCAGGACTGTTTGTGGCCAGCGGCGACGCTGTCATTCCGATCGACGCTGACCTGCAAGACCCGCCCGAGGTCATCAACGAAATGTTGGCGAAATGGGAAGAGGGCTTCGAAGTGGTGCTCGCCAAGCGTGGTGATCGTTCGTCCGATTCCATTGCCAAACGATTTACCGCGCAGTCTTTTTATCGCATTCATAACGCCGTCGCGGACGTTGAAATTCCGCCCGATGTCGGCGATTTTCGATTAATAGATCGGGTCGTTGTCAATGCACTGAACGACCTGCCCGAAGGCCGCCGTTTCATGAAAGGCCTGTTTGCCTGGGTAGGCTTTAAAACCACCACTATCGTCTATCGACGCGATCCACGCAGCGCGGGTACGTCCAAATTCAACGCATGGAAGCTGTGGAATTTCGCGCTCGAAGGGGTTGCCAGTTTCTCGATCTCGCCGCTGCGCATCTGGACGTACATCGGTGTTGCCATCGCGCTCGCCGCGATGGGCTGGGGCGGGTGGATCGCGCTGCGCACGATCATCTGGGGCGTTGACCTGCCCGGTTACGCATCGCTGCTTGTTGCGGTGCTGTTTTTAGGGGGACTGCAACTCATCGGTATCGGCATGATCGGCGAATACTTGGGCCGAGCCTTCATGGAGAGCAAGCGGCGACCTGCGTATTTGATACGGCAAGTGGTGCGCAGTAATGGGTAGTTTGACGCCCGCCGTGCAAGGAACATTACTGCGGCGACTTTTGCATCTTCTGCATGCGAATTGGGTTGCTGCGCTGTCCCTCGCGTTGTTACTGCCGTTCATCGTAGTTCCGGTTGCAGATCTTTATCCCCATGGGCGGATATTGCGCTGGCATATTCTGCAATCGAGTTACCAAGCGTCGATTGTCCAATTCGCGCTCTTGTTTGCGGCTGTCTGGTACGGCCTACGGCGAGACACGTTTCGTAGTGCGTTGTTTTTTGTCGGCTTGACTGCATTTTTTTATCTGCGTTATCAGCACGTTGACGTGCCTGCGCTCATGGGGGCACTCTATCTCGAAATGATATTGGCGCTGGGAGCCGTGGTGATGAGGCTTGGCGCAAAGTCAGGCACAACCGACCGCACGGAGAGTTGGGCGGGTGCGTTTGTCTGCGGCTTAGCGGCCTGGGTCTGCGTTTTGCTTTTCGCCTCCGTTTTGGGTTACGGGCGCCCGCAAGATTTAAGAATCATGACTGGCATTGCAGTCGTCCCCATTTTTTTTGTAGCTCGACGTCCGCCATGGACGTTGCTGCTACTGCGTAAGGGGTGGCAACTGCCGCGCGCAGAACGCATTTGGATCGCTGCCTTTATCGCATGGGTACTCGTGCTTCTGGCGCGGACAAACAGCATCACCGGATACGACCCGCTTTGGTATGGTTTCCGAGCGCAGTATGTGCTCGCACCGGACCGCTCATTATTTGAT
>JANXNO010000038.1 GCA_025354075.1 Burkholderiales bacterium
CTGAATACCTGTCTGGCGTACAAGGTCAAGCGCCGCAACCGTTCTACGACCCACTGACAGTGTGGATCAGCGAGGCGCACGCCAGCGGAATAGAGCTTCACGCGTGGTTCAACCCCTACCGCGCTCGCCATTCTGCGGCGAAGTCACTGACCGCAGCAACCCATCTCATCAACACGCGTCCCGATGTGGTGAAAACCTACGGCGATCAACGCTGGATGGATCCCGGCGAGGGCGATGCCGCTAAACGGTTAATCGATGTCGTGCGCGATGTGGTGCGCCGCTATGACGTGGATGGTGTTCACATTGATGACTATTTTTATCCGTACCCCATCAAAACGGTGGCAGATCAGCCCGATATGGATTTCCCCGACGAGCCGTCGTGGAAGCGCCACGTAGCGACCGGCGGAAAGCTCGCGCGCGCGGACTGGCGACGCGACAACATCAATCGTCTGGTGCAGTTGTTGAATGCGGCAGTTCATGCAGAAAAGGCATGGGTCAAATTTGGCATCAGCCCTTTTGGATTGCCGCGCGCAGAAAGGCGGCCAGAGGGCATTACAGGGTTCAGTCAATACGACAAGCTCTACGCTGATGTTGAGCTGTGGTGGGGTCAGGGCTGGCTTGACTATCTTGCACCACAACTGTACTGGCCCATCGCGCAAACCGCGCAGTCCTTTCCGGTGCTGCTCGACTATTGGTCGCGTGCTAACGTGAAAAAACGTCACTTATGGCCCGGGTTGTTTACCAGCAAAATTGACGAATCCGACGCGTCGTGGAAGCCCGACGAAATCAGGCAGCAGATCGATCTATCGCGCAACAATGCAGGCACCACGGGTCACATTCATTTCAGCGCGGCAGCGCTGACTCAAAATCGTCGGGGCATCACGGATGTGCTCGCACAGGCAGCCTACGTGACCGAAGCGCTCGTTCCGGCAACGCCGTGGTTAAGGCCGAATAGTGCGGCGTCAATAGCCGCGCCGGTCGCGAGCCTTCGATGCGATACAAGCGCCGATGGACGCGCGCCTGCCTCGTGCCGAATTGATGTGACCAACGCCGCGCAGCCCGATGGTCCCGGGTGGGCAGTCTGGGCAAAATATGGCAGCACCTGGCAGTTCTCGGTGGCCACGAGCGGGAGCTCGCTGTTGCCCGAACGGTCGTCGGGTCAAGCGCTGCGTCAAGTGGTTATTTCCCGGGTGGATCGCTACGGCGTGGAGAGCGCGCGAACCGTGCTCAGCCGACCATGAACCTCGATTCAGCGTCACATCTCGACGCAGCGAAGTCATGTTTTCTGGGCCTTGATGCAGGAGGCACGCAGACTCGATGGGCGCTTGCGACGTCAACCGGTGAGCTCATCTGTGAGGGCGCTACCGATGGTTTTTCCGCAGCCCGCATGATGGCGGAGGACGGAAACGGTGTCGTACACGCGCGGTTGAAGAGCGTTGCAGAAATGGTGCTGCGTTCGCTGCACCATCACCGTCTTTCTGGTGTTCATGCGGGCGTGACGGGCATCGGTGCCGACGCGCCACGACTGGTCGCCATGATGTCAAGGTTGTTTGATCTTGCACCGCATCGCGTAAGTGTGACGAGCGACGCTGAGCTTGCTTATCGCACCGTTCTTGCACCGGGCGAAGGATATCTCGTCTACGCTGGCACAGGCTCCATCGCTGCGTTCATCGACGCCGCCGGGGCGTTGCACCGCGCAGGTGGGCGCGGCGTGATGCTTGATGACGCAGGTGGCGGCTACTGGATCGCGCGCGAGGCGCTGCGCCGTGTCTGGCGGCGCGAAGACGAGCAACCAGGTGTGTGGCGAGACTCACCGATGGCGCGTGCCCTGTTCGTGGCGGTAGGTGGTGACTCTTCGATCTTTTCTGCGCGCTTCTTGATGGACAAAGAGCGCGGTGAGATCGGGATGCTTGCGCGGGTCGTGGCGGAGCACGCTGATGACGATGCGTTAGCGTTGGAGATTCTGCGTGACGCCGGTGTTGAGTTGGCGCGATTGGCCAATGCCATGCTGCAGCGATACGGCGAGCGAAGAGTCGTTGTGGCAGGTCGTGCGTCGCAGCTACATTCTCTGATTGAATCGTCGATGCGACAGGCGATGGCCGTCGATGCGACAGTAGCTTTTCGACAGGTGCAAGCGCATATTGCAGCGGCACGATTAGCGGCGGAGAAATAGGTAGCGAGACGGTTGTAGGAGCGGCTCGGACGCGACCTGCCAGGACGTCGCTAAGTGAGGTCGCGTCAAGCCGCTGATACAAATGCAACAGCGTTCGTTCGGATTTTAATGGCTTGATTGAGCAGGAGATTTATTTTGAAAATGAAGCGAAGCGCCGTATGTGTAATGACGGTGGTGGCGGTGCTGCTGGGCGGTTGCGCCACGGAGCTGAAGGTCGACGCGACGTACAGTGCCGTCAGCCAGGACAGCCGTGTGCAGTATCTGATCATTCACTTCACGGCGGAGGATTTTCCGCGTTCGCTGAAGGTGCTCACGCAGGGGCCTGTCAGCAGCCATTATCTGGTGAGCGAACGGGAGGGCGACACGCCGGCGAAGGTGTATCAACTGGTCGATGAAAATCGTCGTGCCTATCACGCCGGTGCGAGCTCGTGGAAGGGCGCAACCATGCTCAACGCCAGTTCCGTAGGTATCGAGATTGTCAATCTTGGCGGGCGACGCGGCGCGAACGGGTTAGGGTTGAACTTTCAGGACTTCGATCCCGAGCAGATTGATCGTGTGGTCGAGCTGGTCAAACAAATCGTTGCCCGGCATCAGATCAAACCTGAGCGAATCCTGGGGCATAGCGACATCGCACCGACGCGCAAGAACGATCCGGGCCCCAAATTTCCATGGAAACGGCTGGCCGATGAAGGTTTGATTCCGTGGCCTGATGCGAAGGCGGTGGCCGAACAAAAGGCGGCGTACGAACTGGCTTTGCCGGGCGTCACCTGGTTTCAGGAAAAGCTCGTTAAACATGGCTTCACGCTGCCTGCTACGGGTGAGCAAGACAAGCTCACTACCGATGTGATCTCGGCGTTTCAGCAGAAGTACCGGCCTGCCCGTTTTGATGGGTTGCCCGATGCAGAAACGGCGGCGATACTGGACGTGCTGACGTCGATGCCCACGATGCCGGTGCCGGCGCCCGTCAGCGTGCAAGCCGATCCGCTCCATGACTATCACCATTAATCCACGCGATCATGAATTTCAAATCGAATCGTGCCCCGATTTTTTTTACCGCGGCTGTGTCTATGTTTTGGGTCACCGCGTGCGCCATGAAAGCTGAGCTTATGCCTGCGGACTTTGTTGTGCCGTCGGGGGCCACCGCCGGTGTTTCCGACGCCATCAAGGCCGCGCTCGATGCCGACCTGCGCGCCGTTGTGACCGATGCGCGCTATCCGCTTGCGAGCCTGGCTACCCTCGTGGTTCGCGAGGGCCACGTAGCCTATGTCGGACAGTTTGGCGACACCTTTATCGACAACGCCGCGCCGCAGAAAAACCGAAAAGCGAACGCCGAGACGATGTACCGCATCGCATCCATCTCAAAGCTCATCACCACGCTCGGCGTGATGCGTTTGGTGGATGAAGGCAGGCTCGCGCTAGACGTTGACGTGAGTACGTATCTGGGCTGGTCGCTGCGCAATCCGCATTTCCCCGATGCGCCAATCACCATGCGCATGTTGCTCACGCATCGGGCATCGATCACCGATGAGGCGGGCTATTACTGGGAGGATGCGCAAAACGTGAATCTCAGGGACGTATTTTTGCGGGGCGGTGTGCATTATGGGACGGGCGCAATGTGGGCGAAGAACGCGCGACCTGGTGAGTATTTCAGTTACGGG
>JANXNO010000439.1 GCA_025354075.1 Burkholderiales bacterium
CTCATCGCCATCAACCATCACCTCACAAGGTTTTGTGCGTGTGTTGTAGTTCGATGCCATAGTCATGCCGTACGCGCCCGCACACAAAATAGCGAGCAAGTCGCCCTGCTCCAACACCAGTACACGCTCCTTTGCAAGCCAGTCTCCGCTCTCGCACACCGGCCCGACAATGTCGTAAAGCGTCGATGCGCCTTCACGTTGAAGCACCGGCGCAACGGGATGGAAGGCATCGTAGAGCGTTGGCCGGATCAGATCATTCATCGCAGCGTCAACCAGCGCAAAGTTTTTTGTCTCACCCGGTTTCAGATATTCAACTCGCGTCAACAGCAAGCCGGCATCGCCGACGATGGAACGTCCAGGCTCAATCAGCAAGTCAAGATGGTGTCCGGCAATTTCACGCTCAACAGCCTGCGCGAATTCGGCCATCGATACCAACGATTCACCTTCATACACAATCGCCCTGCCGCCGCCAATATCCAGGTGATGCAGTTGAATGCCACGCGCCGACAGGTCGTCAACGAGCGACAGCAATCGTTTGAGCGCATCGATGTAGGGCGAGAGCTCGGTGATCTGTGAGCCGATGTGGCATTCAATACCGTGGACTTCGATCCCGGTCATTGATGCTGCGAGCATGTAAAGGCGAACTGCGTCGAGATGCGCCACGCCAAATTTATTCGACTTGAGGCCGGTAGAAATGTACGGATGCGTCTTCGCGTCAACATCCGGATTGATGCGAAAGGTGATGCGTGCTTGCTTGCCTTGAGCCATCGCCACATCGTTGATGCGATACAACTCCGCTTCAGACTCGACGTTGAAGCAGTGAATGTTGTGCTCCAGCGCGAGTGCGATCTCGTCCGATTTTTTGCCCACACCTGAAAAGATGACCTTGCTGGCATCGCCTCCCGCAGCGATCACGCGTTGCAGTTCGCCACCTGAGACGATGTCAAAACCAGCACCTTCCGAAGCTAAAAGTGCCAGCACACTCAACGTCGAATTAGCCTTGACCGCATAGCAAAGCAATGGATTGGAGGCGGCGAACGCATTTTTGTAAGCGCGAAAATTGTCGACGATGGCTGCGTGCGAGTACACGTAGGTCGGCGTGCCAAACTGGCGTGCGATATCAGCGAGGGCGACGTTCTCGTATACGAGCTCGGCGGTAGCGGACGAGCGGTGAAGGTGTGGCGTGAGCATGACAGTGAGCGCGGTGAGCACGAGTGATTAAAAGTTAGCGGAGTGGCGCGGGTGAAGTGGCTTGCGATTTGGGCAGCACCAGCGGCCCTTTTTGGCCACAGCCAGCGAGACTTACAGCGATCAGGGCAAGACTTAAAGCGAATGGGAGTAGTGAGCGGAAGCGCATAAACTTGTCTCTAAATTTTGTTCATCCGATAGTAGCAAATGCTTTCAGCCACCCAATTCAACGAAATCGCCGATGCGCTGTTTGAGCAAATCGTCGAGACCATCGATGCTACCGACGCCGCCGACGATATCGAACTCAATCAGGGCGTGCTCGAAATTAGCTGTGTGCTAGACGGCGTTGGCAAGAGCAAAATCATCATCAACCGCCACGCCCCCACACAAGAAATCTGGGTCGCGGCGAAGAGCGGCGGCTACCACTTTAAATGGGCCGACGGATCGTGGATCGATACGCGTAGCGGCGAGGCATTGGCCGACGCGATCAGTCGCGTGGTGTTTGAGCAGTCAGGCGTGCAGGTCTCGTTCGACTGAGTAAAGAAGGTGGTGCAGCAGCGCCACCCTTACAACTCCAGCAACACCGAATACCCTTTGATCGCGCGTTTGTGCGCCTTGGTGTTCGGGTCCAGCGCCTCGACAATCGCCCAGAATCGCTTCGAGTGATTGAACTCCACCAGGTGCGCCAACTCGTGCGCGACGACGTGCCGCATCAGTTCCGGCGCGAGTTGTAACAAGCGAAAATTCAGCCGCACACGGCCTTCGGAGGTGCAACTGCCCCACATCGTGCGCGCGCTGCTCAGCGTGACGGACTTGAGCGGCAGGCGGGCGAGGGCGGCCATTTCTACAGCCATCTCGGTCAGCTCCCGTTTGGCAATTCGCTTGATCTCATCGTCCAGCGCTTCCGCGTTGAAGGCCCCATCCAGCGTCGTGGCGATGCAATGCTTCTCAGTGAGATCAATGCTCTCAAGCAAGCCCTGCCGTACCTCCACTTTGAGTTTGATGCCACGAAACAGGATGTGCC
>JANXNO010000076.1 GCA_025354075.1 Burkholderiales bacterium
ACGCGATTGGCGTCGCGAAACCGATGAACGTAACGGTCTACACCGAAGGCACCGGCGTGATCAGTGACGAAAAAATCGCCGCGCTCATCAACGAGCATTTCGATCTGCGTCCGAAGGGCATCATCAACATGCTGAATTTGATGCGCCCGATCTACGAAAAAACGGCGGCATACGGACATTTCGGCCGAGATGAGCCTGAGTTCACTTGGGAAGCTACTGATAAGGCCGCTGTATTGCGCGCAGCCGCTGGCCTTAAGTAGGCATTACAGTTCCCTCTCCCGCAGGCGGGAGAGGGTTAGGGTGAGGGTGGTGGTATACCGGCAGGGACGTCAATTTACGCGCCGAGCAACGCCAAACGGCCACGCCCGATCCAAAGCGATCAACGCCAACCCCGCCACAAAAAACGCCACTGAAATCAACACCGCATTAATCGCGACCGCCTGAAACCCCAGCTTCGCCACATCAATAAACGGATACGGATAAAAGCCCGACCCCGCGCCGCGCAGCATTGCGTATACAAAATACGCCAGCGGATACAGCGCCCACCACAGCGCATGCCGCCACTGAAGACCGCGCTTCGGCACCCAGCCGATCCAGAAAATCACAAACCAAATCGATGTCACGTAGTGCAGGATCGTGTCCGCCACAAGCGCGTTGCCGGTGAGCACCTGCAGATGCCGCAAAATCAAATGCACGATCACGCACACGAGCGTCACATACATGGCAATCGCGCTGCCGACGGCGGGATGCGCAAGCCACTTGCCCTCGTCTGAACCCCGCTGCATGAAGCGCATCGTGTAATAAGCCGCGACCACCAGATTGGTGAGGATGGTGAAATAGGCCAGCATACGGCTCACGGTTTGCGACGCGTCCATGCCTTGTGCGGCGAGCAGATCTAAGGAGACAGAGAACTGCAAGGCGAGGCCGCACCAGGCGACGAGGGCGCCTATAAAAAGCATTGGTTTTAAAGAATTTTTCACGAGATCTCGCGGGTGAAGTTTGTTGCGAGCTTAGCGGAGAAATTTGCCTAAACCAACATGGATATTTGCGGTCAGTTTCGCCTGACGGCGAGTCTCTTTTCTTCGCGAAGCGGCTACGAGAACCAGCATTCGCAGTTAAGGTTTGACTTAAGCGGACCGCCTTAGGCGGATCCGCTTGAAGGAAGGTTTAGACCTCAAACGTCCGAAGGTGATCTCGGGGATCGATAAGGACAATTTTGCTAAAGCTGTGCTGAATGTTCGGCATCACTTCGGCTCGAAACAACTTTTGATCATCGGGTTCCATGCTGAAGTCAATGTAGTCGGCTAGCAAGAGCCACCACTCCGAATACTTGGCTCGATAGCGCGCAATCTTGCGCTCCTTCTCGTCGATACAGAGGCGAAGGTTCTTCGCGACCTCGCCCATGATCCAACCACCCGAATCGTCGTCGCTGCTTCCGCCGAGAAGAAAGAAGGTCCCATGATCGTTGCTAGCGCGGAAGATGTCCAGTTCGAAGTTCTCAGTGATCCGTAGCGTCTTGCGGAAGCGCATTGGGCCGCTCATGAACACGAGGAGTTCTTGCTCGATCCTCGCCTTGAGAGATTTCCACGGTCCGAGAGGTCGACGGAAGTCCATAGCGACAAACCAACTCTCTCCCCCTATCGAAGGTCCGAGCTCAAGAAGTAGCTTCTTCATGCGCTGCCATAGTGGAATGGCAAGTTCCTCAAGACCCTCAGTAGAACCGTCATATTTCTCGTAGTTTTGATTCAATCGTCTGACCTCAACGCCAATTCTGGCGTCGACCGAGAAGTCTGGTGGGATGTTTCCATCCGGCTCGAAGACCACCATGCCGCGATCGAGAGCTAGAAGGTA
>JANXNO010000197.1 GCA_025354075.1 Burkholderiales bacterium
TGGTTTCCTGAGCGCGTTTAACCAGATCCTTTAGCTTCGGGTCGGTGATGAACTTGTCGTACACCGGTTTCATCGCTGCCTGGAAGGAGGCCTTGTCGACCTCGGTCACCATAGCACCCCCTGCCTTTACCGTCGCGAGGGACTTCGCTTCGCGCTCATCCCACAATTTACGCATGTAAGGCACCGACTCTTTGGCGGCTTGACGGATCGCTTTCTGATCGTCCGCGCTCAGTGTGTCCCACACTTTTTTCGAGAACAGCAGGATTTCTGGTGCCATCGAGTGCTCGGTCTTCGAGAAGTTTTTAGCGACTTCGTAGTGACGTGAGCTTTCATACGACGGATAGTTGTTTTCCGCAGCATCGACGAGACCCGTTTTCAGGCCCGTGTACACCTCGCCGTACGGCATCGGCGTTGCGTTGGCACCCATCGCTTCCATCAGCGCGACCCAGAGGTCGGACTGCTGAACGCGAATCTTCATGCCTTTCACGTCGGCAAGGGTCTTGATCTGCTTCTTAGGCGAATAGATCGAGCGTGAGCCGCTGTCGTAGAACGCCAGTGCAATGAAGCCCTGCGCTTCGCAGCTTTTCAGAATTTCTTCGCCGACTGGACCGTCGAGCACTTTGCGCATGTGCTCAGGGCTGCTGAACAGGAACGGCATGGTCGGAACCATCGTTGCCGGGCAGATGTTGTTCATCGGCGCGACGTTGACGCGGGTCATGGCGATAGCCCCGATCTTGGTCTGCTCGATGGCATCCTTCTCGGCACCCAGTTTGCCACCGGAGAACACGTTGATGCTGTGTTTGCCATTGGTCAATTTTTTGAGCGTTTCGCTCATTTGCTTGACCGCGAGTGTGGTCGGGTAGTCGTCAGGATGCACCTCGGCCGAACGGAATTCCGTTGCGCTAACCTGTGTGGCGAGGGCAGCGGTGATAGCGAGCGCGAGTGTGGAGCGAAGTGTGGCGGTGATTTTCAAGTTTCCTCCTTGGATGAAATAAAGTTACACGACAAATTTAGGTTCTGCGATTCCGCGCACCCCCGGATGGAGCGCGAAGACACCGCCAGCCAGCGGTTGATCCTCGAGGTCAACGCCTCCAGGGCGAATCGAGGTGACAAAAAGGGTGTCAAGGTTTACCCCACTAAAGGCGCACATGGCGGGCTTTTTGACGGGCACGGCAAGCGAGCGGTCGAGCTTGCCCTGTGGCGTGAAACGGTGAATCAGTCCGGCATCATTGCCGCAAATCCAGTAGCAACCATCGGCGTCGACCGCCGCGCCATCGGGACGACCGGGCAGGGGATTCATATCGACGAAGACGCGTTTGTTGGACGGTGTGCCTGCGCGGGTGTCGTAATCGAACGCCCAGATGAGCTGCACCGACGGATGCGAGTCAGCGAGGTACATCGTTGCGCCGTCGGGGCTAAACGCCATGCCATTAGGCACGATCACGCGATCAAGCAGTACGCGTTGTTCGCCATTCGCGGCAAAGGTGCTGACAGCGCCGACGGCTCGTGCTGCGGCCATGTCCATAAACATGGTGCCTGCCAAAAAACGTCCCTGGCGATCACACCGACCATCATTGAAGCGCATGTTGATGGACGCGTGATCGGCTTTGGCTAACAGCGCAGTGCTAACGCTGTCATCGGCGTTGAGCGTCACCGAAAACACCCCGGTTTCCATTGCCGCGAGCCATTTATCGCCTCCGATACAAGCAATGCAGCCGACCTTTTCGGGCAACAGCCACGAGCGGGTTTTGCCGGTGGATGCCAACCAGTTCCAGATGCGTTGCGCCGGAATATCCACCCAATATAAAGCTTGCTCTTCGGGCACCCACACAGGGCTTTCACCGGTGCCGTGTTTGCCGTCAAAGATCAATTCAGCGCTGGGCATGCTCACGGTCATTTCGGCGGGAATGGTCCCAGTTTGACGAACTGGCCGCCCTGATACATCGCCGCAGGATCGGTTGGATCGAGCCGCGGCACGGTGGCCTCGACTTCGGTGCGGAATGGCTCTGAGGAGTCTTTTGGCGTCCATCCAAGATGTGCGGCATGGCGGTTATCCCACCACGACGGCATGTTGTCGGATGCGGCGTAAACAATCGTGTGCCCGACCGTAGGCGCGAACAGGGCGCAACGAATCAGCTCAGTCAAATCGTCGTAACTCAGCCAGGTGCTCATCATGCGATGGTCGATGGGCCTGGGGAACGACGAGCCGATGCGCATGCACACGGTTTCGATACCGTAGCGATCAAAGTAGAAGCTGGATAAAGATTCGCCGAACGCCTTGCTGACACCATAGTTGCCATCGGGGCGCGTGGCTGCCGTCGCATCGAGACGATCCGTTTGCTTGTGAAAGCCGACCACGTGATTGGAGCTGGCGAACACGATGCGCTTGACGCCTTTGATTCGCGCGCCTTCGTACAAGTTGAATGCGCCGCGAATGTTGGCATTCAGGATCGGCTCAAACGGCCCGTCTGTGGACATGCCGCCCAGATGAACAACCGCATCGACGCCATCAAGCAGGGCGAGCATGCCGGCGAAATCACCCAGATCGCAGCGCATCAGCTCCTCGCATGCGGCGGCATCGCCTAACGCCGCCACGTCTGATACGCGAACGATATTGGCCATATCGGCCACGCGACGGCGGAGCACCCTACCCAGTCCGCCAGCCGCACCGGTCAGCAGTAAACGATTGATTTTGTTTGACATTCCGCTATGGGTGGTGATCGTTAAATTTGTCAGTTATCATACAACACACATCTTTTTGCTACTTTAATAGACTTAAATTCCAGCGCCACGAGGTTTATCGAAGAAATTTCGCTGCGATGCATTCATAAGAATTTTGTTTAAATGATAGCGCTAACATCAGAATGTTATCGTTTTTATTCTGGCCGTCAAATCAGGCTTTCCCTAGCCGGTCGGAGCAGCGCGATGTTGACAATGCGAGACCGCTGG
>JANXNO010000237.1 GCA_025354075.1 Burkholderiales bacterium
GCGCGATGCGTGCAGCGCGCGCAGCGGACGCGTTGACCATCGGCATGGCGAACAATGCCAACGCACCAGTCGTCACCCAGGCCGAGATTGGTATCACGCTGGACACCGGCGCAGAGCTGGTCTCCGGCAGCACCCGGCTGAAAGCGGGCACAGCGCAGAAGATCGCACTGAACACGCTGTCCACCGCGATCATGGTGCGGCTGCACAAGGTGTATGGCAACCTGATGGTGGATCTGGTGCCAACGAACGCCAAGCTGTTGACGCGGGCGATTCGACTGACGGCGTTGGCGTCCGGAGCGGACGAACCTGCTGCGGAGGCCGCGTTGAAAGCTTGCCGGTTTCGCGTGAAAGTGGCGATTGTGATGCTGGTGAAGCGGGTTGACGCGACTACCGCGCAGCAGCGCATTGAAGCGAGCGACGGTGATGTGCGCGCGGCGTTAGCGGATTGCATGTGACCGCTGACTTGTCGCAGCAACGACTGCGCTCGCTCGACGTGTTTCGCGGGTTCACCATCGCGAGCATGGTGCTGGTGAATAACCCCGGCGACTGGGCGAATATTTATGCACCGCTGCGACATGCCGCATGGAATGGCTGGACGTTTACCGACTGGATTTTCCCGTTCTTCTTGTTCATCGTGGGCGTTTCGTTGACGCTGTCGACGGCGCGTTCGATCAATGCGGGTACGAGCAAGCCAAGGCTGCTGTGGCAATTGTGGCGACGCGCGCTGGTCATCATCCTGATTGGCCTCACGCTTAACTTCATTCCGTCGTTTAGCTTTGAAACGTTGCGCTATCCGGGCGTGTTGCAGCGCATCGGTTTATGTATCGTGATCGCGGCTCCGGTGGTGTTGTGGTGTCGGGCGCGTGGCCAGATTGTCTGGGCAATCGCGCTGATGGTTGCTTACGCTCTGATTCAGTTGTGGGTGTCGCCACCAGGCGCAAATGGCGTTGCTGGCACGTCGCTGCTCGAACCGGGGCGAGATGTCGGCGCGTACATTGATCGCGCGCTGATGAGCGGCCACCTGTGGTCGCAGGCAAAAACGTGGGATCCGGAAGGCCTGCTCAGCACGGTGCCGGCGGTGAGCAGTGTGTTGTTCGGCGCACTGACCGGGCACTGGCTGCAATCGCCAACTTCTCCGGCGGCCACGACGGCGTGGATGTTGGTCACAGGTCTGCTTGCGCTGTTGATAGGCGTTATTCTCGACGCCGTGCTGATGCCCATCAACAAATCATTGTGGACGCCGTCGTACAGCATCTTCATGACAGGCTGGGCGCTGCTGTTATTTGCGATGTGCTACTGGCTGATCGACGCGTGTGCTGTTGACCGCATTCGGACGCGGGTCGCATGGTGTGCTAGGCCCTTGGAAATGTTTGGCGTGAATGCGCTGTTCATATTTACGATTTCCGGTTTGATTGCGAAGATGATCGGCTACGTCAAAGTAGAAACAGATGTTGGCACGAGCGCCTCGGTAAAAACGTGGTTGGTCACGGCGCTGAGCTCGTTGCCGCTCACACCCGTCAATGTGTCGCTGATGTTTGCAGTGCTGTTTAGCGGGTTGATGCTGTGGGTCGCTTGGGTGTTGTGGCGCAACCAGATTTTCATCAAGGTGTGATGGTATTTTGATGAAGCACACACTGGCATCGATTTTTTTTCGTGGTTGTTTCGCGTGGATTGCACTGCTGCTCGGCGCCTGCACGACGACTATTCCTTCGTCAACGGGTACCGACCTAGCGCTGCCTCCCGCTGCGCCGCGAGAGTTTCGTGCCCTTTGGGTTGCAACGGTCGCCAACATCGACTGGCCTAGCCGCACGGGTCTGTCCACCGTTGAACAGCAGAAGGAAATCAGAAAGATCGTCGCCACCGCAAAGCGTCTTAAGATGAATGCGCTGATTCTGCAAATCCGA
>JANXNO010000243.1 GCA_025354075.1 Burkholderiales bacterium
GCAAACCACGGTTGAAGCAACTTGAACGCTACTATGCGTCAACAGCTTTTTTGTCAATGCCCCGTTTAGTAGGGCCTTACCTGATTATTTTTATAAAGTCGACTTTGCACAAATAACCAACTTTTGCCCAAATGAAATGGACTTAGCGCCAATAAGCTGTCAGTTTCAAACGCGTGGTGTCGCAAATAGGCGACGGGGTTGTGACACGGCTACAACAGACGCGGATGCCTGTAGATTTGCCGCCCATCAGACTTTTTTTGAGTAAATTCCTGTGGCTATAATCAATTGGTCAATTCAGGATTTATGACGGGTGAGAGACCCTCGCGCGGTATAGGTTCTGGGGTGACTTAGTTAGAATCAACAGCAATTTGAGGCCGGGGCAAAACCCTGGCTTTTTTTTGTCTGCGTTTTTGTCTCGCTCAAAAAATCAAGGGCTTAGCCCACATTTTTAAAGCTGTACTTTCATAGCCAAATGTTATTCGGAGAACAGCGCGATGGACTCCACATGCGCGGTGTGCGGGAACATATTCGCGACGCCTGCACCCCGCAAACGATAGCCCTTGACGTTGACCAGAATGGCTGCATCGCGCGCCAAAGTTGAAGGGCTGCAGCTCACGTAGACGATGCGCTGCAAACGCCCGCTTGAAGCATCGGGAAGCGCACTCACCACCGCTAAGGCACCGTCGCGCGGTGGGTCAATCAACAGTTTGTTGAGATTGGGCAAGCTATCAAACCAGTCCTCCTCAATCTCAAACAGGTTTGCGACTGCGAAATCCGTCTTGTCTGTTAGGCCGTTGTCCGCTGCGTTGCTGCGGGCGCGAGCAATCAGCGAGGCTGAGCCCTCAACGCCAAACGTAAACCCGGCACGCTGGGCAATCGGCAACGTGAAATTGCCCAACCCGCAGAACAAATCGCCCACGCGATCCGTAGGCTGCAAGTCCAGCAACTGCACCGCGCGGCGCACCAACATGGCGTTGATATGAGGATTGACTTGGGTAAACTCGGTCGGCTGAAATCGGTAGCGCAGACCGAATTCAGTGAGCTGATAACCCAGTGTGTGTGCTTCGCCGGGCAGTGGATGCGCCGTCTCCGGCCCTTTGGGCTGCAAGTACCACTGCACCTTGTGGAGAGCTGCAAACACACGCAGCGCCTCGATATCAGGCTCAGGCAACGGTTCCATGTGGCGCAAAACCAGCATGGGCAAGCCATCGCCTTCAGCGTATTCAATCTGCGGCAAGCGATCCCGCAACGTCATGCCACCGATCAGCGCCCGCAGCGGCATGAGCAGCGCCGAAACGTGAGGCGGCAGCACGTGGCATTCGCGCATGTCCGACACAAAGCTCGATTTTTTCTCGTGAAAACCCACCAGCACCGTGTCTTTTTTGGTGACATAGCGCACTGAAATCCGAGCGCGTTGGCGATAGCCCCAATGCGGCCCTTCAATGGCAGGAAACACCAGCTCGGGCTTCACTTTGCCGATGTGGCGCAGGTTGTCCTCCAGCACCCGCTGCTTGGCGGCCAGCTGCGCGCGCGGTTCGAGATGCTGCATGCTGCATCCGCCGCACACGCCAAAATGCGGACACAGCGGATCAACACGCGAGGGGCTCGGCTTGACCACCCGCTCAACCACCGCCTTGTCAAAACTCGGCTTGGAACGGGTGATGCGCACTTCAACGATTTCACCGGCCAGCGCACCGTCCACAAACACAGTTTTGCCCTCGTTGCGGGCAATGCCCTGGCCTTCATGGTCGATGGATTCAATGGCGAGAGTCAGCGGCATAGGGGCAATTCGTTGATGCGGGAAAAGTGGAGGCGGCGTTACCCAGGAAGCACCGATTTTAGGTGGTGGTGAGAACGCCTCCTCTGCCCCCTAAAATCAGGAGCCATGCAAACCCTGCTCGCCATCGAATGCTCAAGTCACGTCAATGCGGTGGCTTGTATCGCCAATATTGATCGTCCGGATGAATGGGTGGGCGAGATTTCGCGAGAAGAGGTAAAGGGGTCGGCGTGGCTGCTTCCCGCCATTGAGCGGGTGCTGGCGACGGCGGGCGTGCGCAAAACCGATGTAACCGTGGTGGCCTTCGGCGCAGGACCGGGCTCGTTCACCGGTGTACGGACGGCGTGCGCAACGGCCCAGGCGCTGGCGTACTCGTGGAACGCACCGCTGATTGCAGCGGATTGTCTGGAGGCGTTGGCCGAAGCCTCCGGTCTGGCGCAAGTTGATGTGGTGCTCGACGCGCGGCTGAACGAGTTGTATGCGGCTTCGTTTGCAACGTCTCCAAGCGGCGAGTTGATTCGAATCTCTCCCACCGCACTCGTTGCTACGAACATGTTTGCTGCAAGTGACGGCGCTACATTGGTGGGCTCGGGCGCGCATCTCGTCGCCTCTGCAAGCGCAGAAACGACTATTGCCGCAGAAGACCGCTGGGCTTATGGTGTCGCCCGTGTCGCCATTGCCAAATTGGCAAGAGGTGAGTTCACCGATCCGAAATCTGTGGAGCCGCTGTACGTGCGCAACAACGTTGCCCAGACCGAGGCGCAACGTGCGGCAAATGCGCTGACTGAAAGTCGGGCATGACCTCGCGTAAAGACAGACCCGCATGAGCGCACTCAGCTTCGCCACCGCAACGATTGCCTTGATGCAACCGGAGGATCTTCCGGCGGTCATCGAAATCGAGCGCCAATCCAATTCGCATCCTTGGACGGAGCGCAATTTTCAGGATGCGGTGACGTCAGGCTACTTGAGTCTCGTTGCGCGCGAACTTGGGCAGGTCTGTGCGTTTGCCATCGCAAGAACGCTTGTAGACGAGGCGGAATTGCTTTTGATCGCCGTAACGCCGAGCGAGCGGCGACAGGGTGTGGCGGCGCTGATGTGGATTGATCTGACACAACGGCTGCGCATTGCCGGCGCGACAAAAATCTTTCTCGAAGTACGCGCATCAAACGCGCCCGCACGCAGCTTCTACACCTCGCGTGGCCTCACCCCAATCGGCGTACGCAAAAATTATTACCCCAATGGCGTTCACGACGGCGACCGCGAAGACGCGATTCTCATGCAGGTGGCACTATGACTGATCGCAGCACGATTCTGCGCGAAATGGGATTGACGCCTATCTGGAGTCTGCGTGACGCAACGACTCACCGTACTGAAGCACCTACAGAACAGCGTCAGGCCGCTCCAGCATCAGTCACGGAATCAGTAGCGCTGATTGAACCGGCAACCCAGCCCGATGCCATTCGCGAAGCCACAATCAGCGCGATGTCATGGGAAGCACTCATCGTCAGCATCGCGCAATGCACTGCATGCGAACTGTCAAAAACCAGAAACAAGACGGTGCCCGGTGTCGGCGACCGCGCGCCCACCTGGATGGTAGTCGGCGAAGCGCCCGGCGAAAACGAGGATAAGCAGGGCGAGCCGTTCGTCGGCAAAGCGGGGCAGTTGCTCGATGCGATGCTCGCGGCGGTGGGTAAAAAGCGCGCGCAAGGCCTGTTCATCACCAACGTCATCAAATGTCGCCCACCGGGCAATCGCAATCCCGAGCCAGACGAAATTACCGCCTGCGCACCCTATCTCAAACGCCAGATCGCGCTCGCTTCGCCCCAAATTTTGCTCGCTGCGGGCAAATTTGCTGCTCAGACGTTACTGAACCGCGACGATACGGTAGGCGCAATGCGCGCGTCGGGCGGACACTTTGTCGGCATTCCGGTCGTCGTCACCTATCATCCGTCTTACTTGCTGCGCTCACCGCTTGAAAAGGGCAAAGCGTGGGACGATCTTCTCAAGGCGAAAGCGTTAGTCGCATAGGCGAGTCACTTGAAAATCATCTGATGTGCGTGCATATTGCGTGCATTGTTACTGACACAACTTTTCGCGCTCCCCTATTTACGCTGTGAGCGCCAGCGGAGGAAACCCAATGAAACGAATTTTTCTAGCTTTTGCCGCAGTATTCACTGCGTTCAGTTTGTCCGGCTGCGGCTACAACGACATGGCGCAGGGCGATCAGTCGATCAAAGCCGCATGGTCCGAGGTGTTGAACCAATATCAACGACGATCCGACCTGATTCCGAATCTGGTGAGCACGGTGAAAGGGTACGCTTCGCAAGAGCAGGACACGCTAACCAAAGTGGTTGAAGCGCGCGTGCGCGCCACTGGCATACAAGCTACTCCGGAGCTGATCAACAACCCGGAAGCATTTCAGAAATTCATCGCTGCGCAGAACCAGCTGCAGGGCGCGTTGAGCCGCTTGCTCGCGGTGTCCGAGAACTACCCGAACCTGAAAAGTGACGCCCTCTTCCGCGACTTGACCGCGCAACTCGAAGGCACCGAGAACCGCATCACCGTAGCTCGCAACCGCTACATCAAGGCGATTCAGGGCTACAACAACACGGTGGTTTCGTTCCCGTCGAACCTCATCGCGATGGTGTTCGGCTTCAAAGAGAAACCACAGTTCACGGTTGAAAACGAATCGGAAATCAAGACCGCGCCGAAGGTGGATTTCAATAAACCCGCAGTTCCTGCTAAGCCTTAAATTCTGACGTTGGGATCGCAGTTGATCGGTCAACCGCGATCCGCACCCGTACAATGCATCCCCAATGTAGGAGCGGCTCTGCCGCGACCAAGGCATTTATGACTACGTCAGGTCGCGGTACAGCCGCTCCTACAACCATGGCTGCGGTGAAGCGCGCAATAGCAATTTTTTTTGCGGTTGCCGCTGCGCTGATTACCGGCACCGCCGCCTTCGCCCAAGACCTGGCCCCCATCCCTTCGCTCTCCAGCCGCGTCACCGATACCGCCGGCGTTCTGGGCGTATCAGCTAAACAAGAGCTTGAAGCGAAGCTCGCTGCCTTTGAGCAAGCCACGGGCGGGCAGCTCGCCGTCCTCATAGTGAAAACCGCTGAACCGGAAACTATTGATCAGTACGGCATCCGCGTCGGCGACGCATGGAAGATCGGCAAAAAGGGCAGGGACACCGGAGCGATTCTCATCGTCGCGATGAAGGAGAAAAAGCTGCGCATCGAAACCGGCTATGGCTGGGAGGGCGCACTGCCGGACGTTGAGGCCAAACGGATCATTCGCGAAGTGATCACGCCGTTTATGAAACAAAACCAGTTTGCGCAGGGCATTAGCGCAGGCATCGACAAAATACAGCTCGCGGTCGCCAAAGAAAACAAAGCTGCGAGCACCACGGTTGACGACAAAGGGCAATGGACGAACAGCCACAACGCGAGCGCCACTGACAGTACCATTGAATCGCTGATGGGCATGGCGCCGGTGCTGCTCGGCGTGCTGGCGGTGCTCTCGTTCATCCTGCCGGCACTGTTGGTCGGCATCATAGGCGGCGCGGGCACATTTTTCTTCACCAGTTCGTTGCCTGCAGCGGGTGTTGCAGCTTTCCTCGGATTCGTTGGCGCGAGCTTGTTGCGCGGCATATTTGGCTCCGCAGGACGCACGCCGCTGGGTGGCAGAGCGCTCAATCGTGGTTCACGCGGTGGCGTTCTTGGCGGGCTGGGCGGATTTGGTGGAGGCGGCAGTTGGGGTGGTGGTAGCTCCGGCGGCAGCGATGGCGGCGGGTTTTCGGGTGGCGGCGGCTCTTTTGGCGGCGGCGGTGCATCGGGTGGTTGGGGTGACAGCGAATGAAAAACCGGCTGCTCGCACATTCATTCACTTCGCGTCGCACCGTTCGCAAAGCGCTTCCTGACGACTCCATGAAGGGGCTTGAACGCACCATTGGTATGGCCGAACGGGGATCCAGCGGTCAGATTCGGCTAGTGGTCGAAGCGGCGTGGCCGCTTTTGCACGTCAAGCACACAGGCCCGCGAACGCGCGCGCTTGAATGGTTTTCGCAACTGCGCGTGTGGGATACCGAGCACAACAACGGCGTGCTGATTTATTTGTTGTTCGCAGAACGCGACGTCGAAATCGTGGCGGATCGTGGCTTCAACAAACGCATAGCGCCCGAGCAATGGGAGACGATTTGCCGCGCTATGGAAGCGCGCTTCGTCAAAAGCGATTTTGAAGCGGGCTTGACCGAGGGCATCAACACCATTGGCGACCTGCTGCGTGAACATTTTCCGGCCGATATGGGCGGCAACGAGCAGCCTGACCGACCGATGATCGTTTAGTTGTTTGATCCTTTATTTGTAAAGTTTTTTTGATGCGAATTGCACTGATTCACGCACTTACGCATTCGATCGCGCCCATCAACGACGCATTCCTGCAGATGTGGCCTGAGGCTTCGCGGGTCAATCTGCTTGATGATTCACTGTCCGCTGACCTGGCGGCTAACAACGGTGCGCTGGATGAAGCAATGCATCTGCGCTTTGAAACGCTGGCGGACTATGCAGTAAGTTGCGGTGCGGATGGCGTTTTGTTTACCTGCTCCGCGTTTGGTTCTTGCATCGAACGCGTTGCCGCCAAGCATTCCCGCATCCCTGTGCTCAAGCCCAATGAGGCCATGATTTCGGAGGCGGTCGCCGCAGTCAGCGCATCAAATCAGGCTATCGGTCTGATCGCCTCGTTCGCTCCCACGCTCGTGTCCATGCCGCCAGAATTTCCGTCGACATCCACGTTGCACACCGAGCTTGTTGAAGACGCGATGCACGCGTTAAACGCAGGCGACGAAGCCGCCCACGACGCGTCAGTCGTAGCCGCCGCGCTGCGCCTCAAAGCGCGTGGCGCAGGGGTCATTGCCCTGGCCCAATTCAGCATGGCGCGCGCCGCAACAGCGGTCGCGCGGGCCACGGGATTGCCCGTACTCACCACGCCGTCAACCGCGATACGCTTGTTGAAGCAACGACTCGGCGTTGCGTGAAACAGGGTGCGCTCCGCGCCCGCCTTTACCGTCCACATTAAGCAACACAGGACACGTCAACTCATGAAAAAACTCCTCGCTATAGCCGCGGCCACGCTCGTCGCATCCACCACATTCGCGCAAGCGTGGCCAGCCAAACAGCCGATCAAACTGGTCGCTGTCTTCCCGCCCGGAGGCTCGGTGGATCAGGTGGCACGCATCCTGTCGCAACCGCTGTCCACGGCGCTGGGCCAAACCGTCATCGTTGAAAACAAGGGCGGTGCGTCGGGCTCCATCGGTGCTGCGTTCGTTGCGCAGGCCCCGGCTGATGGCTACACCTTCGCCGTCGTTTTTGATTCGCATGCGGTCAATCCTGCGCTCATTCCCGGGCTGTCGTACGACACCAAGAAGGACCTCGCCGCGATCTCGTTGATCGGCACCGCCGCGATGGCTATTGCCACACCCACCGCCTCGCCGTACAAAGTCTTCGGCGATGTGGTGACTGATTTGAAAGCGAACAAGCCGGTGAGCTACGGCACCATCGGCAACGGCAGCCTCGCGCATCTGGCCATGACGCTGCTGGGCAAAAGCAACAGCCTCGGTTGGGAGCATGTGCCCTACAAAGGTGGCGGCCCGATGATGCAAGACGCCATTGGCGGTCACGTGCCGCTGGTGATCGGCTCGGTGTTCGTGGTCAAGCCGCACATCGACAGCGGGCGCGTACGGCCACTCGCAGTCACCACCGCCAAACGCAGCCCTGATTTGCCGAACGTTCCGACGCTTGCGGAACTCGGTTATGGCCAGTTCGAAGCGCCCGCCTGGTGGGCTGTGCTCGCGCCTGCGAAAACGCCGCCAGACATCATCATCCGAATGAACGCCGCGATGAATAAAATTTTGGTGGACCCCGAGATCGCCAAAAAACTGCAAACGCAAGGCATCAACGTGATCGGCGGCACACCGGAATCTGCACGTGTATTTATCGAGAAGCAAATCGATATCTGGGGCAAGGTCGTGAAAGACTACGGGATCAAAGCCGACTAATTTTTTGTATGAGCAACAAACCCATCATCGCCGTACTCGATGACTTCGAACGCGTCGCACGCGACTACGCGGACTGGTCTGCGGTTGACGCGAAAGCGGACGTGCGCGTGTATCGCGATGCACTGCAGGGACAGGAGCTCATTGACGCGCTCAAGCCCGCGTCTGTTGTCGTGCTGATGCGCGACCGCACGCCGTTCCTCGCCGAACTGATCGACCAGTTGCCCAACTTGAAGCTCGTTCACTTCACTGGCACACGCAACGGCGCGCTTGACACCCGGGCGCTCGCGGCGCGCGGCATCCCTGTGCTGCACACCAGCTGGGGGCCTAACAAGGACGCGACCACGGAGATGACCTGGGCGCTGATCCTCGCCGCGCAAAAGCGTCTCGTCAGCCAGCACAACGCCTTGCTGCGCGGACAATGGCGGCCGCATGACACGCTGTCGCCGGTGTTGCACGGGCAACGCATTGGTATTGCGGGGCTGGGTGAAATCGGTGGGCGCGTAGCCAACGTGGCGCGGGCGTTCGGAATGGAGGTCGTCGCGTGGTCGCCAAACATGACGCCGGAACGCGCCGCCGCGAAAGGCGCAACCGCCGTGTCGTTTGACGAACTGGTCGCCACCTCGCACATCATTACGACGCATCTGGTACTCGGCCCGGCGACGAAAAATCTCTTCGGCGCGGCGCAGTTCACTGCGATGCGCAAGGACGCGATTTTTGTGAACACGTCGCGCGCAGGGCTGGCCGACGAGGCGGCGCTGGTCGCCGCGCTGCAGGCGGGCCGACCGGCGATGGCGGCGCTGGATGTGTTCAGCGTGGAGCCCTTGTCCGCGTCGCACCCGTTCACGGCGCTGCCCAACGTCGTGCTCACGCCGCATCTTGGCTTCGTCTGCGAACCGGTGTTCCGCAAGTTCTACGGCGACGTGGTTGAGGCGCTTGCCGCGTGGCTTGACGGCAAGCCGCTGCCGCGTGTGCTCGCGACTTGATGATTCGATTTGCCCGGATGGGTAGACCGTGAAATTTCGGTTTTGTGATGCTGAAAAAGCAGATCAGCTTTTATTGTTAAAGCCTTTGCGCATTGGGGCTACACAGCCAAATAGGCCTATGTCAACTATTGTCGTTTTCGATGCCTAGCCCTGATGTGGACTGGTCTACACAAAAAAGCTGATTCGGTGCTGGGTG
>JANXNO010000262.1 GCA_025354075.1 Burkholderiales bacterium
CGTGTTTCGCTGCGTGCTCGTCGTCATGCTTTACGGCGAGCTGCGCGTGAATGTCGCGGATACCGTGCGGTTGATCAATGTCGAGTTGCTCCTGAATCGCGAGATGAAATCCGAGGTGCAAGAAAGGATTGATGTCGCCCGCTTCCGGCCGCCAATCGGTCGCAATGAACGACTCCGGATTTCGAAGCACGCGATGATATTCGGGATGCAGCGCGATGATCGCGGCAGTTTTTGCTTCGAGCGGCGACATCGGATCGCTGCGCTGAAATTTGGCCCAGGTATCGACGAAAAATTGCCGCGCTTGATCGCGGTTAGGGTTGAACATAGCTATGAATTTTGCTGATGCAATGCACGCAGTTTGAGCCGTCCCGCAAATTCACAATCTTCGAACACCACACACTCGCCGCACTTGGGCGTACGCGCTACGCAGGTGTAGCGTCCATGCAGGATCAACCAGTGGTGCGCGGACTTCAAAAACTCTTGCGGCGTAAATTTCATGAGCTTCGCTTCAACCTCGCCGACGTTCTTTCCGGGCGCGAGTTTCATGCGATTGGCAACGCGAAACACGTGGGTGTCGACGGCAAACGTGTGCTCACCAAACGCTTCGTTCAACACCACGTTCGCTGTCTTGCGACCCACGCCGGGCAGGGCTTCCAGGGCTGCGCGGTTGTTTGGAACTTCGCCGCTGTGAAGCTCGATCAATTGCTTCGCGGTAGCAATGGCGTTCTTTGCTTTGTTGCGAAACAGGCCAATCGTTTTGATGTGCTCCATCAGGCTCGCTTCCCCCAATGCGACCAGGTCGGCGGGCGTTTTCGCTCTCGGAAAAAAGCGCCGCGTTGCGACGTTCACCGCTTTGTCGGTGGTTTGCGCGGATAGCAGCACCGCGATGACCAGTTGAAACGGATTGCCGTATTCAAGCTCGGTCTTCGGCTCGGGATTCGCCGCAGCGAGTTTCGCAAAAATGCGGCGGCGTTTTTCTGCGTTCATGTTCGAGTGGAGTTAGGGGGCGCTCATGTGCGAGCTTTAGCCTTCGCCAAAATCGCAGCCAGCAACGCTTTTTTGTCGGGCATCACTTTCGGCGCGTGAGCTTCAGCCTTCGCTTCTCCGCGCGCAAAGAAACGCGTCTTGTGCGCGTCGTAACTGCGCTTGAGCATTTCAACCTGCGATGCCCGTTCGTCAAGCGTTGCGTGAACCCGGTTCGCGGGCGTCACCACTGGTACCAGCGCAATGCAATCGACAGGGCAGGCAATGATGCACAGCTCGCAGCCAGTGCATTCGTCTTTGATGACGGTATGCATCCGTTTCGACGCACCGATGATGGCATCGGTCGGGCAGACTGGCAGACAGGCCGCGCAGCCGATGCAGGCCGCTTCGTCGATCAACGCGACGTGTTCGGGAGCGTAGGCGTCAACGTCATTGGCTAACGTCAAACCGCCATCATCTTTGCGCTCAAGCAAGGCGGAAAGTCCGCGCCGTGTAGCGTCGCCACCCGGTGGGCAGCGATTGATTTCCGCGTCGCCCGAGGCGATGGCGTCGGCGTAGGCGTGACAGTCGGCGTAGCTGCAACGCTGGCACTGCGTCTGGGGCAACAGTGCGTCTACATCGGCGGTGGTGACCGCAATTGGAACGGATAACATCAACCGGATTATCCAAGAAGCGCCCAGCGCTCGGGGGCCGAGAGAATGAAGGAGGGTTTGCAACCGGTTTGGGTCGCCGCGACAGGACGGCGCGTGCCGGGCAGCTATGGGCTGTTGTCGAAGCTTGCCTGGTGGGCGATGAGGTGCTCTGGTTGGCGCATCGAAGTGGCCGATCCGATGCCTGACAAATGCGTGATCGTGATGTATCCGCATACCAGCAATTGGGATTTTCCAGTCGGCCTGTTTACGAAGTGGTCGATCGGGCTCGACTGGGCGCGCGAACGGATGTGTTTTGCGGGCAAGGAGAGTTTGTTTAAGGGGCCCTGGGCGGGGTTTTTCCGTGCGGTCGGGGGCTTCCCTGTCAATCGCCGCTCAGCGAGCGGCTTCGTACCGCAAATGGCGCAGCGCTTCGCTCGCGAATCGCGCATGCGCTTCGTGATCGCGCCAGAAGGGACGCGCAGCTATGTGCCGCATGTGCGATCCAGTTTCTACCATGTGGCGGTCGCTGCGAAGGTACCGATCATCCTGGGCGCGTTCGACTTCCCGAACAAGCGTGTCGTGGTCAACGCGATTTTCACGCCCAGCGGCAATGTGGCGCTCGATCTCGCGGCGATTGCCGAATACTACAAAACGCTCGGCAACAAAGGCGCGAAGCCCGCACTGGCAGCGCCGTGGACGTTTCGGCCGTAACGACTCGCTTGCGTCGCCGCATGACCCCATTGAATGCGCCCCGAGCGGCGTATCGGACGATCAGTAAAGTCTAAGAACTTCTATGTGAGATCGCTTGCGACGCGTTCGGGGCCGTTTTCACAACGCGTCGCCGCTACACCGCTGCACCAAATTAGGCATCAACAACTGGCGTAAGAAAACTAAACGCGCCTCAGTTGTGCCCGAATTTCATTCACGCCAGCGCGTGAGTTGCGCCCGAGGGGGGGCCATCGCGCTGACACGATCTGCACGTCTGCAGCACTGCTGCATCACGAAGTAGCGCGATGGCGCGCTCGCCTATTTTCAGAAGATCAATCGTGCCGGGGGTGTCTACGGTCGCAAGATTCAACTCACCTCGCTGGATGACGGTTATGAGGCGAACAGTACGGTTGCCAACACGACCCGCCTGATCGACGAACAGGGCGCGTTCGCTCTATGCGGGTATGACGGGTCGGCTGCTATTGCTGCCTCGGCGAAAATATTTGCCGAGGTGAAAGTGCCGCTGATTGCGGGCCTGTCGGGTGCAGATGGTTTGCGCAAACCCCTCAACCGCTACCTGTTTAACGTGCGGGCAAAGTATTCCAACGAAGCGGAAGCCATCGTCAACCAGCTGGTGACCACTGGCATGACACGCATCGCCGTGTTCTATCAGGACGATGCGTACGGGCAGGCGGGGCTGCGGGCGGTCACAGCAGCACTGGCGCGGCGCAAGCTGGAAGTCGCCGCAGCGGGAGCTGTGCCGCGCAATTCGGTGGACGCAACCGCCGCCGTCGCAAGTATTGCCCGCGCGACACCGCAGGCGGTGGTGCTGGTGGCGCTGTACAAACCGGCGGCGTCGTTTATCAAAGAGATGAATCGGAGTAGGGCGAAGGCTGTGACCTTTATCGGATTCCCCTCGTCAGTGCAGACCTGTTGTTTGGTGAACTGGACGACGCGTCGCACGGTGTGATGGTGGTGCAGGTGTTGCCGAGCCCCGAACAAAAGAAACCCGGGCTCAGCGCCGAATACATCAACGCGAGGGTGGAGTCAGCGCTGGACGAGCGCTCGTACTGCGGCATAGAGCGTTACGCTGCCGCCAAAGTGCTGGTGGAAGGCCTGCGCCGGGCGGGCAAAAATCTCACCCGCCCGCAACTCATCAACGCGCTCGAAAGCATGTCCGACTTTGATCTGGGCGGCCTCGTTGCGTCGTACTCGGACAAAGAGCATCGCGGCAGCAAATTTGTCAAGGTGACATTAATCGGCGCCAAAGGCAAGGTGATTGAGTAGGCGGAGCGGGGGTGTATCGGTCCCTACAGCTTTTAATGGAGATGCCCATAATGTTTGGGCATAGCGGCATAAAAGCTAATTTATCGACTGATAGCTAAAACCAGTGTTTAGCTCAATAGAAATGGACATGCCCGATAAAAGTTACTGCACCAAACACCACGCGGAGCGGTGTAGCGTTGTTGCGCTGACTGCCCGCTGCCGAACGTTCATGTGACGTTTTGCACACCTTTTTCGTCTGGGGAGACATAGGCAAAAGAAGCCGCTTCGTTGATCAACGAAGCGGTGAGCCCAAACCGTCTTCTGGAGCGCGAAAAATGGCCGACTACACCAATGACATTCCACTGCCTGCGGCGGTGCCAACCGATTATCACCAGGTCAACGGAAGCAATGTTTTGCTGACCAAATTTGACGTGGGCAAGGCGCAGATTCGGCCCGAGCACGACAGGTTTGTCGCGGGCTACTACGTGGACGCGCTGATCAGCCAGATTGCCGCGGTGAACGATCCGAACATGACGCATTTGACACTGCACTTGTTTGGCTATGCAAGCGCGACCCGCAAGACCGAGAAAAATCTTGCACTTTCGCAAGCGCGGGCAGCGGCGGTCGGCGAGTCGATCAAACGACATTTCAACACCGCAAAAGGACGCTCGCCCGCAGCGGCCCGAATCAACGACATCGCTATTAATGCCAGGGGCGAGGGCGACGAGAAGGCGCGCGAAGCGCTGGCCGGCGCGCTGCGTCACGCGCGACTGAAGCGAGGGCAGGTCGCCGACAGCACCGTGGAGGCCCTGCAGTTCGGCGCTCGCTCCGTGCTGGTTTCATCGCGCGTGAGGCCCCAGCTGACAGAGGACTATTTCGTCTATCACGCGCGACAGATTTACGTGATTGGCATCAAACGTGAAAAATTGCGCGTCAGCGAATTTGAGCATCAGCTCGATGCCGTAAGTAAGGCGCTCGGTCCCGACGTAATGGGGCTGCTGGGCGTATTTGTCGAAGAAGTGAAGATGGTGTTGAAGACGGCGGCCAAAGAAGTGGCCAAAGACGTGCCGCTGCTGTTTCTGATTGAAGAGGCGCTGGAGTTCATGGTGCCGTCCGACATCGCGCTGTGTTTTCAATTCAGGGATCATCGGCAGGCGGTGGCGACCTACAACTACTTCGGTTCGGAAAATCGCGACAACATCAGCCCGCTCAAACTGCTGTCGAAACTGTTCGGTTTTCTCAAGGTGTTCGGCAAAATTTCGGCATCGATAGACCGGTTGGCGCAGCGCTTCAAGAAGCTTGAAGACTTTGCTAAAAACGTGGAGAACGTCAAACGGGTCGGACCGAAATTGCTGGCGAGCTTGGGCGCTAAAGGCGGCGCGTTGCGCCGTGTGTTTTGCGACGACGCCGTGGACATGGCGCTCAACATCGCTGCTGGCGCCGCGCTCGACGGCGACATCATGACCGCCCCGGTGTCCGACTGGGCACCGTTTCGCTTTCACCAGCCGCACTTCTACGACGTCAATTCGTTCTCAGGATTTGCCCGAACGCTGGTCGGAGAATACCTGTACGAATCGGTCACCACGCTCGACTTTGCCTCCAAACAGGACATCGGCAGCACCGGTTGTCAGGCAAGCGTTGCGATTGTCAGTCGCGTGTCGCTGCGCAACAACCTGCTTGCCATTGGCGTGTCACACGGCACGCTGATGCTGCGCGCCGGGGCGGCACCGCAAATTTAGTGATGTCCGATATCGTGAACGTCCTGGTCGCCCGGATGGAGTGTCTGCTCGCGCGCGTAAAGTGAATGCCCGGACGCATCAACGTGGCAACCCAGGGGCTGGCCAAAACACGGCGCGAGTTACACCTCGCCGTCCATCCCCAGTTCGTGAATTTTGCGGGTGAGTGTGTTTCTGCCCCAGCCCAACCATTCGCTGGCCTCGATGCGGCGGCCTTTGGTTTGGGTGAGTGCGGCGCGGATCATGGTTGCTTCAAACTCCCGCGTCAGCCGTTCGCCGGGCGCATGTTCGCCTTGCTGAATAGCGCTGGCGAGGGTGGCGGCCAATGCATGTTGCCACTCGCCGCTAGCGCTGGTCGTTGGCGCTGCGGCGGCAGGTGGCTCAGGCGTGAAATGGCGCGGCGCAGCGGGCGGCGCATAGGCGGCTGGCGCATAAACGGGTGCCGGTGCATAGGCGGGTGCCGCTGCTGCGGGCGCGTATTCGGCGGCCATTGGCGCTGGCGCTTCGGCCACCGCTGTCGCGCCCGAAAGCACACGTACTTCGGGCGGCAAATCGGCCACGTCGACCATGTTGCCCGGTGCCATGACGGTGATCCAGTGGCAGATGTTTTCGAGCTGGCGCACGTTGCCGGGGAAGCCGAAGTTTTGTACGACGTGCATCGCGGCAGGCGTTAGCGATTTCATGTCGCCGCCCAGCGTTTGCGCGCTTTTTCCAAGGAAGTGTTTCATCAGCAACGGCACGTCTTCACGGCGCTCGCGCAGCGGTGGCAGACGCAGCCGCACAACGTTCAGGCGATGCAGCAAGTCTTCGCGGAACAGTCCCTGACGCACGCGCTCGTCGAGGTTCTGATGCGTCGCGGCGATGATGCGCACGTTCGACTTCATCGGCGCCTGGCCGCCCACGCGGTAATACTCGCCGTCCTGCAACACGCGCAGCAGGCGCACTTGCAAATCAGACGGCATGTCGCCAATTTCATCGAGGAAGAGTGTGCCGCCTTCGGCCTGTTGAAAGCGACCTTGCCGCGTCGCCTGCGCACCGGTGAACGAGCCGCGCTCGTGGCCGAAGAGCTCTGATTCCAGCAAATCTTTCGGAATGGCGGCCGTGTTGATTGCGATGAACGGCTTGCCCTTGCGCAGGCTGTGCTCATGCAGCGCGCGGGCGACCAACTCTTTGCCAGTGCCGGATTCGCCAGTGATAAGCACGGTCACATGCGATTGCGACAGACGACCGATGGCGCGGAACACGTCCTGCATTGCCGCTGCCTTGCCGAGCATATCGCGCTCACCCGAGGCTTGCGTTTCTTCCACTGGTATCGGCTCAGCAACCGCCACCGCGCGTCGGATGAGTGCTAACGCCTGATCCACATCAAACGGCTTCGGCAAATATTCAAATGCACCGCCCTGAAACGCCTGCACGGCGGTGTCAAGATCGGAGAACGCGGTCATCACAATCACCGGCACCTGCGGGTGCGCGGCCTTGATTTTTTTCAGCAGCGACAGGCCGGATTCACCGGGCATGCGCACGTCGCTCACCAGCACCGAAGGCGTCTCGTCATCGAGCGCGTTTTGCACATCGCGTGCGTTCTCAAAACTGCGATACGGCAAGCCCTCGCGGGTCAGTGCTTTCTCCAGCACCCAGCGGATTGAGCGATCATCGTCGACGATCCAGACGTTCTTCATAGATTACTTCTTTCGGCTCGGTCAGCCACGGATATTTGCTCTGCAGGATGCGCAAAGGGCAGTATGACGCGGAACAGGGTGTGCCCCGGTTCACTGTCCACCTCGATCACGCCAAAGTGCTGGGTGACGAAGGTCTGCGCAATCGACAGGCCCAGGCCAGAGCCGGTGCCGTCGTTGCGCGCGGTGAACAATGGATAAAAAATTCGGTCGCGTATTTCCGGGTCAATGCCGGGGCCGTTGTCGATCACGGCGATCTCCAGCGCCATGCGATAACGGCGCTTGGCGAGCACCACTTGTCGCGTGACTCGTGAGCGCAATTTGACGTGCGCATTGCGCTGGTTCGCCGTCGACTGGCAGGCGTTGCGCGCAATATTGAGCAGCACTTGCGTGATCTGCTCGGCGTCGCATTCAACCTCGGGCAGGCTCACGTCAAAATCAGCCTCCAGCGCATGGGTGGTGCCGAATTCGTTGGTCAGCAATTGCAACACGCGGTTCAGCAAACGATGAATGTCGGTGCGCGCGTAACGCGGCAATTTATGCGGCGTCAGCAGACGATTCACCAGATTTTGCAGACGATCTGCCTCAGAAATGATGACCTGCGTGTACTCAACCAGTTGTGGCGACGACAGCTCGCCTTCGAGCAACTGCGCCGCGCCGCGAAGGCCGCCCAGCGGGTTTTTGATTTCGTGGGCGAGGTTCCTCACCAGTTC
>JANXNO010000333.1 GCA_025354075.1 Burkholderiales bacterium
CCGCCTTGCGTTTGTTCAACGTCTGTGCGGGTGTTGAACTGCAACGCCAGCGGATTAACCTGTCGCGCGTTGCTCTCGAACTCCGCCTTGGTCAAGCCTAGCGGATCCTGCGCGCCGGGTAAGTTGACGTGATTGCCGAGCACGGTCAGCGTTGTGGCGGCGCCCAACTGCACATCAAGCTTGGCATTTGCGCCAAGACGAACCGCAGCGCTGTGTGGGCGCGGCCCGTCAGTTTCGAAGCGATCCACTTGCGCGACATAACCGACCGCACCGGTGCGCCCATTCGCCTTGAGCCCAACTCTTAAGGTGTCATTCGAGCCCGCCACGAGTGTCGCGGTCACGGTAGGCGGCGATACACCCGACTCCGTAAACACCTGAATCACGCCGCCCGCAGCGTTGCCGTACAGTGCCGAAAACGGGCCGCGCAGCACCTCAATCCGCTCGGCGCTGCCCAGCGAAAAGTGCGACACCTGCCCCTGTCCGTCCGGTTGACTTGCGGGAATGCCATCGGTGTAGAGCTTGATGCCGCGCACGCCAAAGCTCGAACGTGCTCCAAATCCGCGCACCGACAGTTGCACGTCTTGCGCATAGTTGTTGCGATTTTGCGCATTGACGCCAGGCACCCGTTGCAGCGATTCCGACACATTGACCTGCAATTGCCCTTCGCTGATCGCCTCGGCATCGACCACGCTCACCGCCATCGGCAGGGTGAACGGATCTGCAGCGGTGCGGGTAGCGGTAACGACGACCGGCGCGACCGTCACCGTAGCAGGTGTCTGCGCCTGAATGGCCCCGGCGGCGAATGCTGTGGCGGTGAGCAATGGCAGCGAGTAACAGGCATCGCGGACGGACATGGCTGAATTTCCTCTTACGGTATTGGTGGTGTTGGACGCTGTGCAGCGGGCAATTTCAATGCCCGGTATGCTCCTCGCTTTGCATTGTCTCGCACGCGACTTGCGTGACCGCATAAGCCTTCCAAATCTTACCGATATTTCCAGGCAACACTTATGGACAACCTCGATCTCGATGTACTTAAAACCGCACTCGCCTGGACTGAGCAAGGCCGCCGCGCGACGCTCGGTACCGTCGTGCGCACGTGGGGCAGCGCGCCGCGCCCGGTCGGCGCGATGATGGCGATCCGCGACGATGGTCAGGTTATCGGGTCAGTGTCGGGCGGATGCATCGAAGACGATTTGATCGCTCAGGTCAAAGACGGCAAGCTCGCGGCCAAGCTGCCCGAGAGCGTGCGTTACGGCGTCAGCGCCGATCAGGCCAATCAGTTTGGCTTGCCCTGCGGCGGTACGGTCGAGATGGTCCTGGAGCCGCTCTCGCCGCAGAGTGACATTCGCGGCTTACTCGCCGATCTTGAAGGGCATCGAATCATCCGCCGCACGCTGACCCTAGGCACCGGCATCACGCAGCGCCGTGATGCGACTGGCGCTGATGTGCTGGAGTTTGATGGCAAATCACTGGTCACTATTCACGGGCCGAAATATCGGTTGCTTATCATCGGTGCGGGGCAGTTGTCGAAGTATTTGGCAACCATGGCAATACCGCTCGACTATCAGGTCACTGTCTGCGATCCACGCGACGAATATCAGGAGCAATGGCACGATCTGCCGCAGGTGACGATGACCAAAGAGATGCCAGACGACACCGTACTCGCGATGAATCTGGATCGCAACAGCGCGGTGGTTGCGTTGACCCACGACCCGAAACTCGATGATCTGGCGCTCATGGAAGCGCTCAAAGGTCAGGCGTTTTACGTTGGCGCGTTGGGCTCAAAAGGCAACAACGACAAGCGCCGCGCGCGGCTGATGGAATTTGACGTGACTGCGGAAGAAGTATCCAGACTTCGCGGGCCCGTAGGGTTGGACATTGGTGCGAAAACACCCAGCGAAATTTCCATATCGATCCTCGCTGAAATGACGGCCATCAAGCGCGGCGTGACAATGACACGGAGCAAGACTGAGTTAGCGGCGAGCACGGTTACTCAGGCGGGCTGCGAGCGGTAAGCGTTACGCGCTCAGAGCGTTGGAGTCGAGCATTCGCGGCGGCTCGTTTGCACGAAGCGATGGTCGGTGGCCGAAACGAAAGCCATCGACACTCGCACTGCAGTCAATCGTTGAATAGAACCGTCGATTGCCTTGCGCGATTGACGATTAGCTGTGTGACATCGGGGCGAGCATAGTGTCCGGCAAGGTCGAAATTCTGGCGTTCCTCGCGCACTTTGGCGTGATCGATCACTGCGGTAAATAAACCCTCGCCTCCGACCTGCGGCTCGATGACCCAATCGCCATTCGGGGCCGCGAGGGCAGTGCCTCCATTTGCGAAAAACTCGCCGCGTTGGGCGATCATTTCGTCGCGGAATTGTCTGCCAACCGGGATGTCTTGCGGCCGCATCAAACCAGAAACGGCAACGACGTATGACCGACTTTCCAGCGCGATAAATCGCGTTAAATCTTTGGTGTTATGCAGTCCGCCTGGCCACACCGAAACATGCAAGTCCTCGCCTTGCGCATACAACGCGGAGCGAGCCAGCGGCACCCAGTTTTCATAGCAATTCAAGCCGCCCACTTTGAACGCGCCCAAGGCATGAGCCACCAGGCCGTGCCCATCGCCCTGCGCCCAGACGAGACGCTCTTCGTAGGTGGGTTGCAGCTTGCGATGAACCGATTTGATCTCACCCAGTTTGTCTACGTAGACGAGCGTGCAATACAGGCTGTGACCGCCACGATCTGGCGCGCGCTCCATGACGCCGAGATACATGGCTATCGAGTGCTGCTTGCATACGTTGCAGAGCGCGTCGAGATCACCGCGCTCGACGACGACACCTTGATCGAGATAGGTCGCATACATCTGCTTTTGCGCAGGGCTGTTGAAGACGGCACCGTCGGTCAATTCCACCCAAAACGGATAGCCTGGCACCAACGCCTCGCCAAACGTGACCAGGTCACATTTTTGGGCGGCTGCATCGGACACGTAGGCCGCAACTTTGTCGAGGGTCTTTGCGCGATCAAGCCAAACCGGAGCCATTTGGACGAGGCCGACCTTTAACGTGTCTGATGTGGGCATTTTTTGCTCTGTTTCTACTTGTATTTCACCGATGCGCAGCCTGAGTCGCGACGCCGCTGCATAAGCTGTGCTGTATGTAGCTTCTGGCGGTGTGTGCGCGGAGCGCACCCATCATTTTTTGCCGCGCTGGAGCGCTGGCTGGTCGGGTTAACTGAGGATGCGAGCAAGCGATGACGCCCGTCCCAACGTCAGCAACAGCGCGTCAACCGCGGGCGCTTGCGCGCTGCCAGTAAGCATGATGCGCAACGGCATCATGATCTGTGGCGTCTTCACGCTGAACTTTGTTTGCGCCTCTTTGAGCAGCGACGCAATGGCAGGTTTGCTCCAGTCCACAGTAATCAACTGATCTTTGATCCATGAAATGGCGGGCTGGTTAGCGTCGGACAGATGTTGCGCGAGAAGCGTCATCGACTGTGCGCCGTGTTGCATCGCCAAAAGCTTGTTTTTTATCGCTGCTTCTGAGGTGCCGACGTGCTCCGCATCTGCATCCAGCAACTGGCTGACTGAGGCAGTGACACCGCACAGTTGTTGCATGAGACGCGTGGCATCAGTGATCGGCGCGACGAAACAGTATCGTGCCATTTCGGCCATTTTCAGTAGCGTTGGTGCACGCTCGCGCAGCAGTTCGGCCACCGCGAGCGCGGACGGCCCGGTCGTCGTGTCGTAGCCCTGTTCCACCAGAAACGGCTGCAACCGTTTAGCGAGTTCGTCGACTGGCAATCGCTTGATGTGCTCACCGTTCAACCACTCAAATTTCTCCGCATCAAAGCGCGCCGGCGACGGCGTAAGGGACTCCAGATTGAACCATTCGACCAGTTGCTGCGGCGTGAAAATTTCTTCGTTGCCGTGTGACCAGCCGAGGCGCGCAAGGCCGTTGATGATGGCCTCTGGTAAGAAGCCGTTGTCCTTGTAATCGCGAAGCCCAGTCGCACCGTGACGCTTGGAGAGCTTCTCGCCGTCGTTACCAAGCACGGTTGGCGTATGCCCGAACACCGGCGGTTCAACGCCAAGTGCGCGAAAAATATTAATTTGGCGCGGCGTGTTCATGACGTGACCGTCACCGCGAATGACATGCGTTATCTTCATGTCGATGTCATCGACGACCACGCAAAAATTGTACGTTGGCGTGCCGACTTCGCCGACTGGCGCGGGCCGGGAGATTACGAGGTCATCGAGCTCAGCGTTGGCGATTTCAATGCGGCCTTTGACCGCGTCATCCCACGCGACCACACCCGCGTCCGGATTGCGGAAACGGATGACTGGGTGCACGCCTTCGGGTTGGGTCAGTCCCAACCTCGCAGCGTTTTCAGGACGCCAGCGCCCATCGTAGCGCGGTTTCTCGCCCTTCGCCTTTTGCGCATCGCGCAATCCATCAAGCGCGTCAACACTCATGTAGCAGTGGTACGCGCGGCCATCAGCCAGCATCTCGGCGACCACCTCGCGGTAGCGCGGCATGCGTTGCATTTGATAGTACGGGCCTTCGTCGATAACGAGTCCGAGCCATTTCAAATCTCGCAGAATACCGTCGGCACTCGATTCGCTAGAGCGCTCAAGATCAGTGTCTTCAATTCGCAGGATGAACTGGCCGTTGTGATGGCGCGCGAACGCCCATGCAAAGAGCGCTGTGCGAATATTGCCAAGATGCAGGGTGCCAGTGGGCGACGGGGCGAATCGGGTGCGGATTGGGGCGGTGGGAGAGGTCGATGTCATCTACTGATTTTATTGGTTGAGCCGAACCTGCCTGTATCGGTCAGTACGTTCAACGCATGAGGACAAAACATTTTCTGAAGCGCGGGAAAACCCCTAGTCATATAGATGATCTATATGACTTAACATGTGCCTGAAATCGCAGCTAATTTGATACTGTTGCGCACCGAAGTTTTTAGGAGGACTAAGTTGTGAAAAATTTACGCTTGCAAGCTACCCATCTGGGCACACTGACTGCAGTATTCGCTGCTATGTCGGCGCTGACCGCACAAGCCACTGATCTGCGCGTCCAGTGCTATTCAGACGGCAACGAGTGCGAGGTCACAGGCGACATTGCCAAACGCTTTGAGGCCGCCAACCCCGGCACCAAAATTATCATTGACAAAGTGCCTTACAAGGCCATCGTCGAGACGCTGCCGGTGCAGCTCGCCGCTGGCGAAGGCCCGGACATCGCGCGCGTCACCGACCTCGGTGGTTTGAACAAGTACTATCTTGATCTCACGCCTCATCTCAGTGCCGCACGCCAAAAGGCATGGCAGGACAATTTTGCGAGCACACTTTCGTGGTTCCGCGCAGGCCCCGCCGACAAGGGCATTTACGGCTTGATGTCGCAGCTCACGGTCACTGGCATGTACGTCAACAAAACGCTGTTCGAGCAGGCCAAAGTGCCGATGCCCACTGCGACGGCAACATGGGACGACTGGATGGCTGCGGGCAAAAAAGTAGCGGATGCAACCAAGACGCCATTCGTAGCAGCGATGGATCGCACCGGTCATCGTTTTGCGCCGCTGGCTGTGGCCTACGGCTCCAAATATTTTGACGCGAACGGCGGGCCGATCATTGATGACGGCTTCAAGCTGGCAGCTAACAAATTTGTCGGCTGGCACAAGGCCGGCCTGATGCCGAAAGAGGTCTGGGGCGGACTCGGTGGGTCTGCGTATCGCGACGCATTCGAAGAATTCGCCAACGGCCGCATCGTGATGTATTACTCCGGCTCGTGGCAGGTCATGCGCATGGACAAGAACGTCACGAAATCGTTTGACTGGGCGGCGGTTCCTGCGCCGTGTGGCCCTGCCGGTTGCACGGCGATGCCGGGCGGTGCGGCGTACGTGGGACTCAAACGCACCAAAGCGCCCGCCGAGGTGGCGAAGTTCCTCGACTTCCTGTCGATGGACGCGAACTACTCTGAAATGATGTCGAAGACCGACAACATTCCGGCGAGTTTGTCGGTCGCAAAAGCGGGCGTGACTTATAACGTGTCACCGCTGGCCAAAGCTGCGCTGAACTCGTTCGTCGCCGACGTACCAAAAATCCTGAAGCCTAACTTTGACCTGCAGGGCTACCGCCTGAATCGCGCTGTATTCCAGCCGACTGCCGCGCGACTAGGTCAGGCGATTGCCGGCGAAATGTCGGTGGACGACGCCCTTAAACGTTTGGCATCGGATCTCGACGAGCAGGTCAAGGCGGCGGCGAAGTAAGGCTGCGGCAGTGTCCTTTGGTGTGCACCCCGTGCACACCAAACCGCTGCGATTACAAACCAGTTTTTATGCCAACGCTGAGTGGACACGGGGTGCCCACTCTACAGTTGCCCATAAAAAATCAGCAGAATGGCTTTTGTCTGAAGCCCGCATTCAATATGGGCATAGCAGCAAATAAGTGCAATAGTCG
>JANXNO010000367.1 GCA_025354075.1 Burkholderiales bacterium
TGGACGAAGAAACCGTCAGCGAAGAAGTGCGCCTGAAATATCGCTACCTCGATCTGCGTGAACTCGGGCTGACGATCAGCGCGCAGGTCTTCGTCGCGGAAGCATTTGACGATTTGGTAATAGCGGTCGAAGCCCGCAACCATCAGCAGTTGCTTGAACAACTGTGGGCTTTGCGGCAGCGCGTAGAACTGGCCGTCATGCATGCGCGATGGCACAAGGAACTCGCGCGCACCCTCCGGCGTGCTCTTGTAAAGCACGGGCGTTTCGATGTCGACGAAACCGCGCTCGTCGAGGTACTCGCGCGCCGCACGCGCCACCTTGGCGCGCAGCATGAGGTTCTTCGCCATTTGCGGACGACGCAGGTCAAGGTAGCGATATTTCAGGCGCACTTCTTCGCTGACCGTTTCTTCGTCCATCATGAACGGCGGCGTGAGCGAGGCGTTGTAAATCTCGATCTCGTGCGCGAAGATTTCGATGCCGCCGGAAACCATGTCCTTGTTGGTGGTGCCTTCAGGACGTGCGCGCACTTTGCCGGTAACGCGGATGCAGAACTCGTTGCGCAGCGTTTCGGCCAGCTTGAAAGCGTCGGGGCGATCCGGGTCGATCACGACCTGGGCAATGCCTTCGCGATCACGCAGGTCGACAAAGATGACGCCGCCGTGGTCACGACGACGATGCACCCAGTCGGTGAGGGTGACGATTTGGTCGAGGTATTTGGTGTCAACCAGGCCTGTGTATGTTGTTCTCATGATTTGTTTTCTCTGCAAAATATGTTGAAGCCACCATTTCTGTAGTCATGCTCGCGAAAGCGGACGTCCAGTTTGTGCGGTACGCGAAGCGCTGACTAAGTGCGCTGCGCGCGGACTACGCTACTGGATTCCCGCTTCGCGAGAATGACGGCGAGGGGCGGGAATGACGCCCATGGGAGGCACGAATGTGAAACTGAAAAGTTTGGTTCGGGAGAGCCGCGCTGACTAATTCAAAGCGCGACCCACCCAGTCAATTTCGATTGTCGGGCAATACCGGTGGCAGCGCAGTTGCGAAGCTACCGTACGAGCCATTGGGCGGCGCGGCAACACCCATCGAGATAATGTATTTGAGGGCTTGATCGACCGTCATGTCCAGCGCGATGAGGCGCGACTTCGGTACCAGCAGCATGTAACCACCGGTGGGGTTGGGCGTGGTCGGGATGTATACGGCGACGTGGTCGTCACCGAGCTTTGACGCAACCTCGCCCTCAACCTTGTTGGTCAAGAAGGCAATCGAGTGATAGCCCGGATGCGGAAACTCGATCAGTACGGCTTTGCTGAACGCCTGACCGTTTTCTGAAAGCACCGGGTCACTCAGCTGCTTGACGCTTTTGTAGATGCCGCCCACCACCGGTATGCGGGCAACCAGGTTGTCCCACGCTTTTACGAATTGCTTGCCAAACACGTTGCTGGCAATCGCGCCGGTAACGAACAACAGTACAAAAGCGAGGATGATGCCAAAGCCAGGAATCAGGCTGCCGTCCCACGTGGGACGCCACTGCGCGGGCAGCAACAGAATCGTTTGATCCAGCGACGTGATCAAAAAATGCAACACCCAGATGGTGATGCCAATGGGCACCAGTACCAACATGCCCGCGAGTAAATACCTTTTAATCACGATGGTCTCGCGGTGGCCTTATTTATCGGAGCTAGCCGGGGCAGGAGCGGGCGCAGGCGGCGGCGCGGCGGCTGGGGCGCTCGCGGTTGCGCTGTCGGTTTTGGCCGGCGTGCTCTCGGTTGATTTAGCGTCACCGCTGGGCGGCGGCACGACCGTGCCATCAGGTTTTTTGTCGCCCGGCTTTTGACCGGTGCTGCCGTTTCTGAAGTCAGTTACATACCAGCCAGTGCCCTTGAGCGCGAAGCCAGCGGCAGAGATTTTCTTGTAATACTTGGCACTGCCGCATTTGGGGCAGACGGCAATCGGCGCATCGGCCAGCTTTTGCAGGTGATCGTTCTGGTGGCCGCAGTCGGGGCAGGCGTATTCGTAAATCGGCATGGTGCGGGTATCGGAACCGTTAAAAGTGTGATGACGCTAGATGCGCTAAACCTTTGATTATACGGGGTCACGGACCTGTTTTTGTGCGCTGCGGCAGGGACGAAACGAACTGCCTTGCGACCAGCAACGGGTAACGCGCCCTCACTCGCGGGTAAATGCCTTTCCTCCCTGAGCGTTCCTCCGTATGATGGTGCCCATTGACGGAGAAATAAGACATGGCACTGTATTACCTGTGGTGGATCGCGGCGGCCGTTTTGGTGGGCGTCGAAATGATGACCGGCACTTTCTACCTGCTGGTCGTGGCGCTGGCCTGTGTGGCAGGTGGTCTGGTGGCCTACACCGGTTTCGACGCGGGTTGGCAGTGGGGGCTGGCGGCGGTGATTGAGGTGGTCGGCACGGTGGTCATCACGCAGTGGAAGCGCAAGTACGCGTCACAGCCCAGACTATCCAACAATCTCGACGTTGGCGCGCGGGTCAGCGTGCTCGAGTGGCGCGATGATGACAGCGCACGTGTGGCGTATCGCGGCACACAGTGGGATGCCGTGCTCGATTCGCCCGCGACGCCCAAGCGCGAGCACATGGTGATTGTGGACATGCGCGGCGCGGTACTGGTGCTCGGGCCCGCCCCTGCGACGGCCTGAAACCGCGCGACCTGACCTGATGGCAAGTCCAAAAAAACCTCCCGGCGATGATCCGCTATCGCGGCTACTGAGCGACGTGGGCAAACAGATTGAATCGCGACTCAAAGACTGGGTAGCGAAGCAACATGGCGACAAAGGCCCGCTCCCTGACAAGGCGGGAAGCACGCCCGTGCCTGTCAGGGCAACCACGGCCAAACGCTCGCCCGGGTTCGGCAATGACGAGTCGGTGCTACAGCCGATCACGCCGCCGTCGCCCATTTCCATCGGCGACTCAGGTTGGGATGCCCAGCTGGCAGGCAAATGGGTCATGCGAGGCATTTTTATTTTTCTGCCGACGTTGGCGGTGATCAAGTACATCGCGTCGGGCAAGTGGCAACGCAACACTGATTTCAAAGAACTCAACGACATCAACGGTTACATCAACGCGTTTTCAAGCGCACTCGGGGACATCATGAACGGTCTATTAGGTTCCATCGTTCCGCTCGCGATTTTCATCGTTGGCATTATTTTGGTGGCGAAATCCATCCGTGTCGTGCCGCAGCAACGCGCGCTAGTCGTTGAGCGGTTGGGCCGCTTCCACGCCGTTCTTGAACCTGGCCTGCGCTTCACCATTCCGTTCATAGACCGCATTTCGGCCAGGCACGACCTGCGCGAGGTGCCGCTCGACGTGCCGCCACAAGTGTGTATCACCAAGGACAACACGCAATTGCAGGTCGACGGCATTCTGTACTTCCAGATTACGGATCCGCGACTCGCAACCTACGGCTCCAGCAGCCCGATTCTGGCGATCACGCAGCTTGCGCAAACCACGCTGCGTAGCGTGATCGGCAAGCTCGAACTTGACAAAACGTTTGAAGAGCGCGACACGATTAATCACGCAGTGGTGAACTCGCTAGATGCCGCAGCGATGAACTGGGGTGTGAAAGTGCTGCGCTACGAAATCAAGGACCTGACGCCGCCGAAGGAAATTCTGCACGCCATGCAGGCTCAGATTACCGCTGAGCGTGAAAAACGCGCACTGATCGCGGCATCCGAAGGCCGCAAACAGGAGCAGATCAACATCGCTGTGGGCCAAAAAGAAGCCTCGATTGCGAAATCGGAAGGCAACAAGATCGCCGATATCAACCAGGCGCAGGGCGAAGCCGCGGCGATTTTGGCCAAGGCGGAAGCCAATGCTGAAGCCATCCGCAAGATCGCCGCCGCTATCGAATCGCAGGGTGGATTGCAGGCAGTCAATCTGAAGGTAGCCGAGCAATATGTCGCTGCGTTTGCCGAGATCGCGAAGGCAGGCAACACGATCGTCGTGCCACAAAATTTGAGTGATATCGCAGGGCTGGTGACGGCGGCGACTAGCGTGCTCAAAGTGGCACAAAAATAGAGGTTTTTTGAAATGACGATCACTACCCCTTCGTTGTGCCTGCCTGCGCTGGGGCGGCGGGCGCGCACGGCTGCGGTGCTAACCGTCGCCGTGGTGCTTGCCGGTTGCGGTGACATCTCCATCACTTTCGGCGATGACGGATCCAACGTCAAAGGCAGTGGCAAACAGGCCACCGTAACCCGCGCGGTGGGCCCGTTTACGGAGATTGACGCGACCGGCATTGGCCGCCTCACGCTGCGCGTGGGCGTGGACGACAGCCTCAAGATCACGGCTGACGACAACATTCTGCCGCTGATTAAATCCGAGGTGAAGGACGGCGTTCTGGTGCTGTCCACCAAGGGCGCGACCAAATCGAAAACCGATATTGTTTTTGATGTCACAGCAAAGACCATCAAGCGCCTGGAAAATTCAGGCACGGTGTCGATTGATGCCAAAGGTTTCAGCGGCGGCGATCTCGCCGTGGAAACGTCCGGCGTCGGCAGCATCACGCTCGCGGGCCGCGTCGACTCACTCAAAGCCGAGCTGTCTGGCGTGGGCAGCCTTGAAGCTGAAGAATTGGTGGCTGATCGGGTGAAGACGAGTCTGTCCGGTGTGGGCAGCGCCAGTGTCCGCGCCGAAAAATCGATCAGCGGCTCGGTGAGCGGCGTAGGCAGCCTGACGTGGAAAGGTGCCGCGACCGACGTTTCAACCAGCGTCAGCGGGATCGGGCGGGTTAGCAAGGGCTAGGGGTACACGCGAGCCAGAGCTGGATCATCAGCTTTTTACTGAAAGACCCGTGTGCATTGGGCATAAACGCATAAAACGAGAAAAGTCGATTTGTGACCTTTCGTAATGCTAAGCCCAATACAGACGGGCGTTTTATAAAAAAGCCACTGCCTGATTTCGGAGTGCGTCGCTCCAAAATCTGCCCTGCTGCGCTAGTCTTTAGTCTCGACGACTATGATGACGAAAGTGCGCTGTGAATCCTGCCGATTTATCTGCATCTGAACTCTCCCAGCGCTTCCGCCGCAAAGCGCTTTCGCCGGTCGAAACCCTGCAAGCCGTGTTTGGCCGACTGGACGAATGGCAACCGAAAATCAACGCGTTTTGCTTCGAGGAGCGTGACCGCAGCTTGACTGATGCGCGCGCCGCGGAGGCGCGCTGGCAGGCGGGCACACCGCTATCGCCGCTCGATGGCGTGCCAATTTCCATCAAGGATTTGATTCTCACCCAAGGCTGGCCAACGCGGCGTGGTTCACGCACAGTTGACGTGAAGCAGCCCTGGAATGATGACGCGCCGTGTGTCGCACGAATCCGCGAGTCTGGACTTGTCATCTTCGGCAAAACCACTACGCCCGAATTCGGCATCAAGGGCACCACCGACAACACATTGACCGGAGTCACGCGCAATCCGTGGAACGTGGATCGCACGCCCGGCGGATCGTCAGGCGGAAGCGCTGCGGCGGTGGCGGCGGGCATTGGCCCGTTGTCGGTGGGCACCGACGGCGCAGGCAGCGTGCGCATTCCGGCCGCGTTCACCGGCGGATTTGGCTTGAAACCGTCGTTCGGCCGAGTGCCTGCGTGGCCGTTGTCACCATTCGGCACCGTCGCGCACTTGGGCCCGCACACGCGCACGGTGACCGACGCAGCGATGCTGATGAACGTGATTTCAAAGCCTGACGCGCGCGACTGGACGTCGCTGCCGTTCGATCCCCGTGATTACACGGTGGGCCTGAACGACGGCATTCGTGGCCTGCGCATCGCCTTCAGTCCAACGCTCGGTTACGTGAAAGACGTACACCCGGACGTCGCAGCCGCCGTGCGCAAATCGGCCGATGTGCTCGCTGATTTGGGCGCGCATGTGGAGCAGGTCGATCCCGGCTTCGACAATCCGCTGGAGATCACGATGAAACTCTGGTTCATCGGATCGGCCACGTTGTTCAACGCGATGACGCCCGCGCAACAGCTGCTGGCCGACCCCGCGCTCGCTGCACAGGCAGAAATCGGCAGCCGCATCAGCGTTGCCGAGCTTCAGGCGTTGACCAAGCGACGCGGCGAACTCGGCACGCATATGCGCAAATTTCACGAACGCTTCGATCTGCTGGTCACGCCCGGTGTTTCGGTGCCCGCCTTCAAGGCGCGCGCCTCGCATCAATGGGATACGCCCATTGCAAATTTTCTCGACTGGACGCCGTTCTCATATCCGTTCAATCTCACGCAGCAACCCGCCTGCGTGTGCCCCTGTGGTTTCGACGTCGACGGCCTTCCTCTGTCCACCCAAATCGTCGGCCCGATGCACGGCGACGCGCTGGTGCTGCGCGCGGCAAGAGCGCTTGAGTCCGCGCAACCGTGGAAACGGATTGCGCCGATGGCTGCGTAGCGCAGTTTACGTAAGCGCAGCGAAAGCCGCGACAACTCGTGCGTAACCACTCGCGGCTGTTGCCGTACCGGCATAGGGGCTAGCGCGTATACTTTTTCACGACCAATGGATGCGTCAAATAAGGAAAATTCATGCCCGATATTCTGAGTCTTGGCGAGCCGATGTGGGAGATGAACGCGATCCCCGCTGAGCCCGGAAAATATCTGCTCGGCTTCGGCGGCGACACGGCAAATTTTTGCGTTGCGGCGGCTCGACAGGGCGCGAGCGTCGGCTATATCACGCGGGTGGGCAACGATCCGTTTGGCGATGCGCTACGTGATTTGTGGGTGCGTGAAAGTGTGGATTGTTCGCAGGTGACGGTAGACGAGCGCGCGAGTACCGGCGGATACTTTGTACATCACGGACCTGCGGGACATCAATTCAGCTACGCACGTACGGGCTCGGCAGCGACCCAGCTGACACCGGGTGATATTGATGGGTCAGCGGTGGCGCGCGCACAATTTGTTCACACCAGCGGCATCACGCAGGCGATCTCCGCGACGGCTAGCGCTGCGGCGCTTGCGCTGTTTCGCGAAGCCCGGGCGATGGGCGTCAGCACCGCCTTTGATGCCAACTATCGCGCCCGGTTGTGGCCGATAAGCGAGGCGCAAGCTGCGCTGGCCGAGATATTGCCGTTCACCGACTTTTTTTTTCCGTCGATGGAAGATGCCACCGCGCTCTGTGGTTCTGTCGATGAGGACGCCATTTTTCAATGGGCGCATGCGTTGGGAGCGCAGGTGGTGTTGCTCAAGCTCGGCGCGGACGGCGTGCGCATCAGTCAAGGCGCGGGCGCAGATGTAATGCAGATGGCCTCGTACCCGATTGATGCCGTTGACGCAACCGGTGCGGGCGACTGCTTTGCGGGTGCAATGATTGCTCGAATGGTGCTCGGTGACATGCTGCTTGATGCTGTGCGCTATGCCAACGCGGCGGCGGCATTGACCACCATCGCGTTTGGTGCGATGGCGGCCATTCCGCGTCGTGACACGGTCAAATCATTTCTGTTGTCCCGCGTGTGAGCGCCAGCAAAATTTAGTCGAACTTCGCGTGCCGCTTTTCAATAAAAGCCTGGATGCCTTCAACGAAATCCGGCTTCGAAGCGCACGAGGAAAAACTCTCCGCTTCGGCGTTCAACTGTTCGCTCATCGTGTTTGACAGAGACAGGCTCACGAGGCGTTTCGCGCCGTTCATCGAACCGCGTGCGCTACGGGCAATTTGCTGCGCGATTTTGTCGACGGTGGCGTCGAGATCGGCAAGTGGAACGACCTTGTTGACGAAGCCCAGACGCTGCGCCTCATCCGCCTGAACGCGCTCGGAAAGCAGCGTTAACTCCATCGCCTTTTTGACGCCGACAAGGCGTGGCAAAAAGTACGATTGCCCGCCGTCGGGCGTAAGGCCGATGGATTTGTAGGCCGTGGCGAAATACGCGTCATCGCTGGCAATCGTCAGGTCGCAACCGATGGCCAGACTCATGCCAAAACCGGCGCAGGCACCGCGCACTTTCGACACCGTGATCACGTCCATGCGCTGCATCAGCTCAACGGCGCCGTGCAGATAGTGAATCATGTCGATGAAGTGTTGCTTGCGATCTACGCCCGACGATGCGAGCGTAGCGCTGAAGCCCTTGATGTCGCCTCCCGCCATGAAATGGTTTCCTGCGCCTTGCACGATCAGCACGCGAATGCTCTGGTCGGACGCAATCCGCTGGATGAGCGTAACGAAGGCCTCTGTCATCTCCTGATTGAGCGCGTTCAGCGCTGCCGGACGGTTCAACGTGAAGGTGTGTACGCCCGCGATGGCGGGATGCGGGGCGAGCAGGATAGGAGCGTCAGAATTCATGCGAAAACCTCGAAGGCGGTGCGAACGGTATTGAAATGAATGTCGACGATGTCGGCAACATCGTGAGCATAGCCGCCCGCCATCGTGACCGTGGTTGGGATGGCGTTGTCACGCGCGAGTTCGAGCACGAAACGGTCGCGTGTGGCGAGGCCGGATTTGGTGAGTTTCAAACGCCCCAAGCGGTCGCCTTCGTAAGGGTCCGCACCAGCCAGATAAATCATGGCTTGCGGTTGAAATGCTTTGATGATTTGCGGTAGGTGTTGTTTAAGGGCCGCGAGATACGTGGCGTCGTCGCAGCCGTCTTGCATTTCAATATCCAGATCGCTGGTTTCCTTGCGAACAGGGTAATTGCGCGCGCCGTGGATGGAGAACGTGAACACGGATTCGTCGTCGCGAAAGATGCTTGCAGTGCCGTTGCCCTGATGCACGTCGAGGTCGCAGATGAGAATACGTTGCACGTTGTGATCATGCTGCAAAACACGCGCGGCGACCGCAGAATCGTTGTAACAACAAAAACCTTCACCGTGATCGGAAAAGGCGTGATGTGTACCGCCTGCTAGATTGATTGCGCAGCGCTCGCTCAACGACGTTTTGGCTGCCGCCATCGTTGCCCCCGCTGAACGCCGCGCGCGCTCCGCCATCTGCGGACTCCACGGAAAACCGATTTGGCGGATTTCGTTTGCGGTCAACGTTCCGTTCGACATGCGTTCGACGTATGCGGCGTCGTGTGCGAGGAGAAGTTCGTGGTCTTGTGCGGCTGGGGCCTCTTCAAGCGAATGTGGCGCGCAGGTTTGCACAGCTTCGCGTAAGAGCGAATATTTCTGCATAGGAAAGCGATGGCCGTCCGGGAGCGGGAGGACGAAGTGGTCGGTGTAGAAGACTTTCAACCAGCACGGTCCTTGAACGGCGAGCT
>JANXNO010000406.1 GCA_025354075.1 Burkholderiales bacterium
CCAGCGGCGCATTGGGATACGCCTTCTTCATGCTGTCGATCAGTTCCGCGCTGTTTTTTGCGGTAGCCGCGTTCTTCTCGAAGGCGACGAGGTAGTCGCGTGTGTAGGTGATCGCGCTGGCGTCGATACGTGCGCCTGTCATCATGTGTCCGGGCACGACAATCACTGGCTTGAGTGCGGTCATGTCGTCGAGCTGCGCGACCCACGCGCTGCGTTCAGCGATGGTTTGCGTGTCGGCCGTCCAGACGTGCAGATCGCCGAACACGCCGATGTTGCCGACGACGGCTTTGATTGATGGAATCCACGCGTAGGGCCGGTGTTCGAGCAAACCGCTGGTGCCGCGAATCTCGACCGTTTCGCCATTGATCTTGAGCGTGTTGCCCGCCAGTGCCTTTGGCAGCACCGGCGTGCGCGGCGCATTGGCTCCCATTTTTGGGCCCCAGAACGCGACCTTACCGGCCATTTTGCTGCTCAGTTTTTCGAGCACGGCGGGCGTGGTGACCACCTCCGCATTCGGAAATATTTCTTTCAGCGCTTCAACGCCAAAGTAATAGTCCGGGTCGGCCTGACTGACGTAAATAGTTTTGAGCTGTTTGCCACTGTCGAGCACGTTGGCCGCGACGCGCAACGCGTCGGCGCGCGTGAAACCTGCGTCGATGACCATCGCTTCGGTTTCGCCGTAGACCAGGGTTGAGTTGACATTGAAGCTTTTGTCGTCAGCGTTGTAAACCTTAATTTGCAACGGCTGTGCGGCGTGAGCTGCGGAAAACACGATGGCAATGAATGCGGCGACAAGGGATGTGCGAAACATGAGGGACTCCAGTGAGTAAGGTTTAAAACCTGAAGACTGAAGTTTATGAACATAAATCGTTCAAATAAATGCCAAAATGTGGCCTTATTAGTTTCATTAACCGGACTACTGGTGGATCGACTCACCGCATTACAAGTTTTCGCTGAAGTTGCGGCGACCGGCAGCTTTACCGCTGCAGCGGATCGTCTGGACATGTCGCGACCGATGGTGACCCGCTATGTCAGCGAGCTTGAGCAATGGCTGAGCTCGCGTTTGCTGCAGCGGACGACGCGCCGCGTAACGCTGACTGATGCGGGTGAACAGTGCTTACGGCGGGGCGAGCAGATGATCGCGCTGATGCAGGACGTCGAGGCCGAAACCGCAACGCGCGGCGGCGAGCTGCGCGGCCAACTGCGCATCACTGCAAGCTCATCGTTTGGAACCTCGCATCTGGCCGCTGCTATCGTGGATTTTCTGGCCGAGCACGCGCAGCTCAAGATTGATCTGAAGATCAGCGAAACAGCGGTGAATCTGGTCGAAGAGCGCGTTGATCTTGCTATCCGCATCAGTGCCGAGCCCGATCCGTTGCTCATCGCACGCCCTCTCGCGCGGTGTGATTCCGTGCTCGTTGCCGCGCCTGCATACCTTGCCAAAGCTGGCACACCCGAGTTGCCACAAGACCTGACACAACATGTGTGCCTGAGTCACGCCAATTTCGGAAAGAGCGTTTGGCGCTTCACGCGTGACGACGAAACCGTACAGGTAAGCGTTGCCAGTCGCTACAGCGCCAACGACGCAAACGTGTTGCTGCACGCCTCGCTCGCAGGCGGCGGGATCGCGCTGTTGCCGAGCTATCTCGTTAGCGAATATCTAGTTTCCGGCGCGTTGCAAGCCGTGCTTGCGGCGTGGCAGGTTCCGGCGATGACCATCTACGCGCTGTACCCCTCGCGTCGCCATCTATCGCCCGCCGTACGTGCGCTGCTCGACTTTCTGGCAATCCGGTTTTCAGTGCTGCCCTGGCAAGGCGTTTAAACCTCAGCCATGCGCAGTTGCCGCGCGTTCTCTTCGAGAATAGCGTCTTCGATTTCACGCATGATGTCGACCAGATCCACCGGTGCGGTTGAATGATCAAAGTGACCGGTGAGCGGCGTTTCGGGCGTGAGCAAACCGCGCTCAAATAGCTGCCAAATCTCTGGTCCGAATTCGGTTTTTTTGAGTTCCGGCGCGAACTGTCCGAAGAAATTGCGCAGGTTGCCGACGTCGCGCAGCAGCATGCGGCTGGCGTGGTTGTTACCCGCTGCATCCACCGCTTGCGGCAAATCAATGATCACCGGGCCGTCGGCGGCGAGCAGGATGTTGAACTCCGAGAGATCGCCATGCACAACCCCCGCGCATAGCATCCGCACGACTTCCACCAGCAGCGATGCGTGATGTTGCAAAGCCTGCTCGCCCGTGAACAGCACGTCGTTCAGCCGTGGCGCGGCGTCGCCGTTTTCGTCAACGACCAGCTCCATCAGTAACACGCCATCGTGAAAATTAAATGGCTTCGGCACGCGCACACCCGCAGCGGCGAGTCGGTACAACGCATCAACCTCAGCGCTTTGCCACGCTGCCTCCTGCGACTGTCGGCCAAATTTACTGCCCTTGGCCATTGCGCGCGCCTGCCGCGTGTTCTTGACTTTGCGGTTTTCGGTGTAGTCAACGGCCTGACGAAAACTGCGGTTGGTCGCCTCTTTGTACACCTTGGCGCACAACGTTTCCTCACCGTTCCTCACGACGAACACCATCGCCTCTTTACCGCTCATTAACTGGCGCACAACGGTGTCGATCAGCCCCTCGTCAATCAGGGCCTGCATTCTTTTATTGGGTTTCATGACGTGTATTTTGCCGTCAGCTACGTCATTCGGGTGTGATCAACCCACTCGCGCATCGCCCTGGCCAGAAAACTGGAACGTAAAACGTCGTCCAAAGCGACGTGCTTCGGCACGGGACACTGCCTGGCTGTCCGACGCATGTCTACATGCGTTGGGCGGAAACTGCTGCGCGTCAAACTGCAGATCGCCGCGCTCCCTGAGCCCCATTTCGCGCAAGAGGCACTGATCTTCGTGGCGAACGATGCCTTGAACGCCGTTGTCGCCCTGTACAAATAGTCCGATGATTTGATACAACTTTTCGCTGAAACCGCCATTGAATAGGGGCTAAATACTATTTTATTACCTATATCGACTTATCGCCAAAACCGCCCGCAAGCCCAATTTCGGTTGGGTATTTGAATAAAAGCTATAAGAAATACAGTATCTACAAACACGCTCAAATCCTCGTCACGTTCCACGCGATTTTCGAGCGTATCTGCTGCACCATCTGGGTAGCGAGACCCGCGCTCAGTATGCCCGGCAAAAGCCCAGCACACCGGCACGTTTAACGCGACATCTCACACCCTGCGGCTCCCCCTCTCCCGCTTGCCGGAGAGGGCATCAAACCCGCTTGCAGATCGCTAATTGGCCGCGAACACAATTTCGCCGTTGCGCGCATCCACCTCGATAGTCGATCCCGGCAAGAACTTGCCTGCGAGCAGTTCTTTCGACAGCGGGTTTTCCACTGACTGTTGAATCGCGCGCTTGAGCGGACGAGCACCGAACACCGGGTCGAAGCCTGCTTCGCACAACGCATCCAACGCAGACTCGGATACTTCGATTTTGAGGTCGAGCTTGGCCAGACGCTCTTCAAGGCGCAGCAACTGGATACGTGCGATGCCCTTGATATTGTCCTTGCCGAGCGCATGGAACACCACGATCTCGTCGAT
>JANXNO010000444.1 GCA_025354075.1 Burkholderiales bacterium
AAGCGCCGCGTTGAGAGCGAAGATCCGTTGGTTTGGGACTTGCTAGAAGAGGTCATTCGTGAGCATCCGGTTCTCTTGAACCGCGCCCCGACGCTCCATCGCCTTGGTATTCAAGCGTTCGAACCGGTGCTGATCGAAGGCAAGGCCATCCAATTGCATCCGCTCGTTTGTACGGCGTTCAACGCCGACTTCGACGGCGACCAAATGGCGGTCCACGTTCCGCTGTCGCTCGAAGCACAGTCTGAAGCTCGCACGCTGATGCTGGCATCGAATAACGTGTTGCTGCCGTCAAACGGCGACCCATGTATCGTGCCGTCGCAAGACATCGTGCTCGGCTTGTACTACGCGACTCGCGAAAAAATCAATGCACGCGGCGAAGGCATGATGTTCGCTGACGTGCTCGAAGTATCTCGTGCGTATGAAACTCGGATGGTTGAACTGCACGCCAAGATCAAGGTGCGCATTCGTCAGATCACGTTTGGCCCGGATGGCGAAAAAATTGACGTCGTCAAGCGTGAAGAGACCACAGTTGGTCGCGCACTGCTCTCTGACATCTTGCCAGAAGGCTTGCCGTTCTCGGTCATCAACAAGGCCCTGAAAAAGAAAGAAATTTCCAAACTCATCAACGCAAGTTTCCGTCGTTGCGGCTTGCGTGCGACGGTTGTCTTTGCTGACAAACTGATGCAGTCGGGTTTCCGTTTGGCGACCCGCGCCGGCTTCTCGTTTGGTGCGGACGACATGCTGGTTCCACCAGAGAAGACCAGCATCATTGCCAATGCTGAAGCTCAAGTTAAAGAAATCCAGCAGCAGTATTCGTCAGGTCTCGTGACTTCAGGTGAGCGCTACAACAAAGTGATCGACATTTGGGGCGCTGCCGGTGACGATATCGCTCGCGCGATGATGTCGCAGCTCGGCTCCGAAATGGTTGTGGACGCAGAGGGCAAGACCGTACGTCAAGACTCGTTTAACTCCATTTACATGATGGCCGACTCCGGAGCTCGCGGTTCTGCTGCGCAGATCCGACAGCTCGCGGGTATGCGCGGTTTGATGGCGAAACCTGACGGTTCAATCATTGAAACGCCAATCACGGCGAACTTCCGTGAAGGCCTGAACGTACTGCAGTACTTCATCTCCACCCACGGTGCGCGCAAAGGCTTGGCCGATACGGCGTTGAAGACAGCAAACTCGGGCTACCTGACTCGTCGTCTCGTTGATGTGACACAGGATCTTGTCGTGACAGAGGATGATTGTGGTACCACGGAAGGTCTGGTCATGAAAGCCGTTCTGTCAGGTGGCGAAGTAATCGAATCGCTGCGTGATCGTATTCTTGGCCGCACACCGATTGGCGACGTTCTGCATCCTGAGACGGGCAAACTGGTATTCCCGTCTGGCGAACTGCTTTCCGAAGATGATGTAGACCTTATCGAAAGCCTTGGTATCGACGAAGTCAAGACTCGTTCACCGCTTACATGCGCAACGCGTCACGGACTTTGCGCTAAATGTTATGGGCGTGACCTTGGTCGCGGTCAGTTGGTCTGCGCGGGCGAAGCCGTCGGAGTTATTGCCGCGCAATCAATTGGCGAGCCGGGAACCCAGCTCACCATGCGCACGTTCCACATTGGTGGCGCAGCTTCTCGTACCGCCGCGGCGAGCACGGTGGAAACTAAATCAGCTGGGGTTGCCAACTTTGCAGGCGGCATGCGTTACGTAAAGAACGCTGGCGGCGACAAGATTGTTATTGCTCGGTCCGCTGAAGTTGTGATCTCCGATGGCAGTCGCGAGCGCGAACGCCATAAGGTCCCCTACGGCGCGAAGTTATTGGTCGAAGATGGAAAAATGACGAAGGCTGGTCAGATTCTGGCTGAATGGGATGCGACTTCACGACCAATCCTGACCGAGTTTCAAGGCAGAGTAAAGTTTGAAAACGTTCAGGAAGGGTTGACTGTCGCCAAGCAAACCGATGACGTAACGGGCATTTCTACGCTCGTGGTTATTGACGCAAAACGGCGCGTTGGGTCCCAATCCAAAGGGGTTCGGCCGCAGCTTAAGCTGGTGGACGCCAAAGGGAACGAGATCAAGCAGGCGGGTTCAGACACACCGCTGACCATCACCTTCCAGATCGGCTCGATCATTCTGGTTAAGGATGGTCAGGAAGTTGCGCCGGGCGACATGATGGCGCGTATGCCGATGGAGACGTCCAAGACGCGCGACATTACTGGCGGCCTGCCGCGTGTGGCAGAGCTGTTCGAGGCGCGGTCACCGAAGGACGCGGGCATGCTCGCAGAGGTTACGGGCACGGTCTCGTTCGGTAAGGACACAAAAGGAAAACAGCGCCTGGTGATCAAGGATGTGGACGGAGTTTCGCACGAATACCTGATCCCGAAAGAAAAGGCTGTGATGGCCATCGACGGACAGGTCGTCAACAAAGGCGAAGCCATCGTCGACGGCCCGGCCGACCCGCATGACATCCTGCGTTTGTTGGGCGTGGAAGCGCTCACCAAGTACGTGATTGACGAGGTACAAGAGGTTTATCGTCTGCAAGGCGTGAAGATCAACGACAAACACATCGAGGTGATCGTTCGCCAGATGTTGCGTCGTGTGGTCATCTCGCAAGCGGGCGACACCAAGTACATCCTCGGTGAGCAGGTTGAGCGCGCGGAATTGTTTGCCGAAAATGATCGCGTCAAAGCGGATGGGAAAGCGCCAGCGCAGTACGATCACGTTTTGCTTGGCATCACCAAAGCTTCGTTGTCGACCGATTCGTTCATTTCTGCAGCATCGTTCCAGGAAACCACGCGCGTGTTGACTGAAGCGGCCATCATGGGCAAACGCGACAACCTGCGCGGCCTGAAAGAAAACGTAATTGTGGGTCGTTTGATCCCGGCCGGTACTGGCTTGGCCTACCACCGTTTGCGTCTGGCCAATCTGGCAGCCGATCTCATCGATACGTCGGTGTTGACGGCAGCGGAAGAGCCGGTTGTAGAAGAAAGCGCCAACGCTGCCTAAAACTGCAGGTAAGCATCGCGGGAATAGCCGTAACAACTATTCCCGCGTGACTCGACTAGAGCGCATCGTCAGTTGCGCCTCTTGACGAAAAATCAGACTGCGGTCTATAATCGCGGTCTTTTCCAAGCTTGTTCGCCAACAGTAGCGAGCAAGTTCAACAAAACAAAGGCGAAAAATGCCAACCATCAATCAGCTTGTGCGCCAAGGGCGCACCCCGGTCGTTGTAAAAAGCAAAAGTCCGGCACTCGAAAAAGGCCCGCAAAAGCGCGGCGTGTGCACCCGCGTGTACACCACGACTCCGAAGAAGCCTAACTCGGCTCTGCGTAAAGTCGCCAAGGTGCGCCTGACCAACGGCTTCGAAGTAATTTCGTACATTGGCGGCGAGGGTCACAACCTGCAAGAGCACTCAGTGGTGCTTATTCGCGGTGGCCGCGTTAAAGATCTTCCTGGTGTCCGCTACCACATGGTGCGTGGTTCGCTTGATACGGCCGGTGTTAAAGACCGCAAACAATCGCGTTCCAAGTACGGCACCAAAGCGCCCAAGAAGACTTAATTTTCTGTCGAGCGCTGCTCGGCCCTTATCAGTACACCAGATATAGCGCGATTGATCCCACCCTTGGTGGGCGCTTATTTATTTTTGAGGATGGTTTAAATGCCCCGCCGTCGTGAAGTTCCCAAACGTGACATTCTTCCGGATCCTAAATTCGGTAATGTCGAAATCTCCAAGTTCATGAACGTGATCATGACTGCTGGAAAAAAAGCTGTAGCCGAGCGTATCGTTTACGGCGCGCTGGATATCATCAGCAAAAAAGGCGGTAAAGATCCGCTCGATATTTTCTCAACCGCGCTCGGCAATGCCAAGCCAATGGTTGAAGTGAAAAGCCGACGCGTTGGCGGTGCTAATTTCCAGGTGCCGGTCGAAGTTCGTCCGTCCCGCCGTTCAGCGCTATCGATGCGCTGGATTCGCGACGCGGCGCGTAAGCGTGGTGAGAAATCCATGGGTGCTCGTCTTGCTAACGAGCTGCTTGAGGCCGCTGAAGGTCGCGGCGGCGCCGTGAAGAAGCGTGAAGAGGTTCACCGCATGGCTGAAGCCAACAAAGCGTTCTCGCACTTCCGTTTCTAATTATTTGTTTCTGCTGCCCCCGTCACGAGCGGGTGGCGGCTTTCTGGTGACTCGCTATGCCACGTATTACTCCCATTGATCGTTATCGCAATATTGGAATTTCCGCGCACATTGACGCAGGCAAGACCACGACCACCGAGCGCATTTTGTTTTATACCGGTGTATCGCACAAAATCGGGGAGGTACATGACGGTGCGGCCACCATGGACTGGATGGAGCAGGAGCGTGAGCGCGGTATCACTATTACATCTGCTGCAACGACGTGCTTCTGGAAGGGGATGGACAAAAGCTTTCCCGAGCATCGCATCAACATCATTGATACGCCGGGGCACGTTGACTTCACGATTGAGGTAGAACGCTCAATGCGCGTGCTTGACGGTGCATGCATGGTTTATTGTGCGGTGGGCGGCGTGCAGCCACAGTCTGAGACGGTTTGGCGTCAAGCTACCAAGTACAAAGTGCCCCGTCTCGCGTTTGTCAATAAGATGGATCGTACGGGGGCTGATTTTTTCAAAGTCTACGAGCAGATGAAGCTTCGCCTGAAGGCGAATCCGGTCGTTATGCAAGTACCCATCGGCGCCGAAGAAAACTTTCAGGGCGTGATTGATCTAGTCCGTATGAAAGCGATTTTCTGGGACGAAGCGTCCCAAGGCATGAAGTTCGAAGAGCGCGAAATTCCTGCTGAACTGCAAGCCACAGCCGAAGAGTGGCGCAGCAAAATGGTCGAAACAGCGGCTGAAGCTAACGAAGAGCTGATGAACAAATATCTGGAAGAGGGCGACCTTTCTCCAGTGGATATCAAAAAAGGCATTCGTCTGCGTACCATCGCCAGCGAAATCGTGCCCATGCTTTGCGGCTCCGCGTTTAAGAACAAAGGTGTTCAGGCCATGCTTGATGCCGTGATTGAGTACA
>JANXNO010000458.1 GCA_025354075.1 Burkholderiales bacterium
GCAAATCAACGCTGTTGCGAATGATTTGCGGGCTGGAAGACATCACCTCCGGCGAGCTTTTCATCGACGGCGCACGTGCCAACGACATTCGCGCAGCGGATCGCGGACTGGCGATGGTGTTTCAGTCTTACGCGCTGTATCCGCACATGACGGTGTATCAAAACATGGCGTTCGGACTTGAAAACATTGGTCTGCCGAAGGGTGAGGTCAAGAGCAAAGTCGATGCCGCAGCGAAATTGTTGCGCCTTGATCCACTGCTAGAGCGGAAGCCTACGCAGCTCTCGGGCGGGCAACGTCAACGCGTCGCCATCGGTCGGTCCATCGTGCGCGAACCGAAAATTTTCTTGTTCGACGAGCCGTTGTCAAACCTCGACGCCGAGCTGCGTGTGTCGATGCGCGGCGAAATCACCGGCCTGCATCGTCGCCTCGGTGCGACGATGATTTATGTGACACACGATCAGGTTGAAGCCATGACCATGGCCGACAAGATCGTCGTGTTGCGTGCTGGCAGCATCGAGCAGGTGGGCACGCCACTGGATCTCTACAACCGGCCCGATAACAAATTCGTAGCGGGTTTTATTGGCTCGCCACAGATGAACTTCGTGCCAGTGACGACGGGCCACGGCGACAACATCGTGACCGAGTATGGACAATCATTTGTGCTACGAACCGAAAGCAAACCGGCATCGGGTACGGCACTTTCGCTGGGTGTTCGCCCCGAACACCTGACACTCGACAAAGTCGAAGGCGCGCTTGCATTGCCGATGACTGTCACAGGTGTTGAGCAACTGGGCGGACACTCGCTGCTTTATGGCACATTGCCCGGCAAAAACCAGGATGCTGAGGGTCCACGCATCACCGCTCAGGTGGCCGGTCAGGTCAACACCAAACTCGGCGAAACAGCCACCGTTTACGCTGCACCCGATGTCTGCCGACTGTTCGCGATCGGTGGCAACGAACACGCAGTGCGCTGATGACGCCGCTGCGAAAAGCTACGGTTGCATCGACGGACGACGGACGAATTACGCTGGCGTTTGAGGGGGGATGGGTGTGCGCTGTTTCGATCGTTTCGGATGGCGTTGGACGGGTTCTGTTTACACCGCCTAGCGGGTTGCGTGAACCACGAACTTGGGCGATTGCGCCATCCACCCCTCACCCTAGCCCTCTCCAGCAGGGGGCGAGGGGACAGAACCGGGCCACCCTCTTCGATTCATCAATCGCTGAAGTGTCTCGAACTGATTCTTCTTTATCGATCAGCAGCGCAAAACTCAGAGCAAAAATCACCCTCGAACCCTTCGCCCTAACCTGGGAACAATTCGACGGCACAGCATGGCTTGCCTGTTGCACTGACCGCCCCAGCTACGCTTACGCGGCGGGCGCCAAGAGCGGCGTGATCACCCACTGGCAAGCGCGCGATAGACACGACCAATACTTCGGTCTCGGCGACAAAACGGGCCCGCTGAACAAAGCAGGCCGCCGTCTTCGCACGCGACAGCTCGATGCGCTGGGCTACAACGCCGAGACGAGCGACCCGTTGTACAAACACTGGCCGTTCTTCGTCGGACGCCGCGCAGACACCGGCAGCACGTACGGCGTGTACTACGACACGCTCGCCGAATGCACCTTCGATTTTGGGCAGGAGTTTGACAACTATCACGACTTCTACCGTGCTACCGAAATCGCGGATGGTGACCTCGATTACTACGTGATCGCAGGGCCCGATGTCGGCGCTGCGCTGGCCCGCTACATGCAATTGATTGGCGGCACGGCAATGCCGCCACGCTGGAGTCTGGGTTACGCCAATACCGCGATGGCGCTCGCTGACTTCCCGGATGCGCAGCAAAAGATTCGCGAATTTCTGGCGCTGGCCGAGCGCGACGAATTTCCACTGTCGAGCTTTCATTTTGGTTCGGGGTACACCAGTCGCGGCAAGCAGCGTTATGTGTTCACTTGGAACACCGACAAATTCCCCGATGCGCGCGGTCTGCTGAACTCGTTCAAGGCCGCCGGTGTGCGCACGATGGCGAACCTGAAGCCCTGCCTGCTCAACGATCATCCGGCGTACGCTGGCATCGAGGCTAGCGGTGGATTCGTGCGCGACACCGCCACCGGCAAGCCCTGCCTCGATCAGTTTTGGGATGGCTGGGGCGCGCATCTCGATTTCACGCGCGACGCTGATCGAAAATGGTGGCAGGACGGATTCAAAAAGCAGGTGCTCGATTTCGGCATCGACACTGGCTGGAACGACAACAACGAATACGAAATCTGGAGTGAAACGGGCCAGTCCGATGGCTACGGCATGCCGATTCCGATCCATCGTTCACGCGCACTGCAAGCGCTGCTGATGACGCAGGCGACCAGCGAGGCGCAGGCTGAGATGCGCCCCGACGAGCGCGTGTACACCGTCACCCGCGCGGGCCCGCCGGGCATTCAGCGTTACGCGCAAACGTGGAGCGGCGACAACACTACGAGCTGGCACACGATGCGATGGAACCAGCGCATGGCGTTGACGATGAGCCTCTCCGGCCTATTCAATATTGGCCACGATATCGGCGGTTTCGCGGGCCCGGTGCCCAGCGCCGAAATGCTGATCCGCTGGACGCAGGCCTGCTGTCTGCTGCCACGCATGATCATGAATTCGTGGAAGGCCGATGGCAGCGTAAACACGCCGTGGCTGCATGCGGAAGCGACTGCGCCGATCCGCGCGGCGATTGGTATGCGGTTGCACTTAATGCCTTATCTCTACACGCTGATGTGGCAGGCGAGCACGGCGCACACGCCGGTCTTGCGACCCACGTTTTTTCATTTTGGTGACGACGCGAATTGTTGGGCCGACAATGACGAAATGATGGTCGGCGCTGATCTGCTGGTTGCGCCTGTGTTCGAACACGGCGCTCGCAAACGCTCGCTTTATCTGCCGGGTGGCGCACATGCTGGAGGTTGGTACGACTTCTGGTCAGGCGAATATTTCGCTGGTGGACAAACCGTCACCGTTGATGCACCACTGGATCGATTGCCGCTGTTCGTTCGTGCCGGTGCATTGCTACCAACAACTGATACCTGGAACGATGCCGAGAAAACCGAGGAACCTTCACGCGCACTTCGCTACTACCCTGCCCCACCGTCTGACAACGCAGTTGAAACGCACGCTAGCCTGTTTGAGGACAACGGTTTGCAGACGACGAACACCGTCGATAAGCACTTCATCCACCATTTTGACGCGACTTCTGCGCGTGACGTACTGTCGATTGACGCCACGCAGCAAGGCACATGGACGCTGCCGTACGAAAGCATCCGCGTCGTACTTCCTGCGTCCGAGAAGCGCACCTTGAACCTGCAATCCGGCGGCGTGCGGCTGACCCAGTGAAACCCTGGCCGTGGCTCGGCGACGCAGAGGCAACGACCCAGCGCCGGGTTGATCTTTGGCGACTGCTCGGGCCACGTCCAATGCTCGACGGCCCGCCTGCCGGTAACTTGCTCAAAACGGAAATCACCGAATTCGCACGCGTCGAACATTGGACGCTGTCGCTCAACAGCGAGGAGCCTGTACCCGCTCTGCTGCTGCATCCCCTGCGCGAACCACCGCACGGCATCGTGCTGTACTGCCACGCTCACGGCAATCGCTTTGAAATGGGCTGCGATGAATTGCTGAAAGGGCGTCCAGCGATTCAATCTCCGCCTTATGGAGAAGTGCTGCCTGCCATGGGTTACGCCGTGCTTGCCATCGACCACTGGTGCTTCGGCGAGCGCGCGGCGAAGAGCGAACGGGCGATGGTCAAGCTGCTGTTGTGGGAAGGTAAAACACTGTGGGGATATCGCGTTCACGACACGCTGGTTGCACTCGAATGGCTGCGCCTGCAAGCGGGCTTTGCGAATCTTCCAGTCACCACGCTGGGTCTGTCGATGGGCAGCACGATGGCGATCTGGGCGGCGGCGCTTGATCCCTCGATCACGGCGTGCGTTGATCTCTGCTGCTTGGCTGAATTTGCCCCGTTACTGACTACCGGCGGCTTTGATTTGCATGGCGAATATTTCTTCGTGCCGGGCTTGCTTACCGAGTTCAGTGCAGCGGAAATCAGCGCGCTTATTGCACCTCGTCGACACTTGTCGATGGTTGGGATAGGAGATCCGTTGACGCCGTTGGATGGCGTTGCCAGCATCGCCGCTGCGATGGTCGATACCTACCGCGCGCTGGGCGCCACAAACGGCTGGACGCAATATCTAAGCCCGGAAGGCCACATTGAAACCGCTGAGATGCGCGATCTGGTGCTACGGGAATTAAAGCGTAATTAGTCGAATTGGACGGCGTGTCACGTTGGTGTGCGTCAAAAAATATTTACGCCTCAGCTTTACTCTGAAAAAGCCGTATACATGGGCTAAGCCGATGAAAATCGCACTAATCGACATTCGGCTAAAGCGGTAGCTAAGCCCAGATGCAATGTGGCTTCTAGCAAAAAGCTGATAAAGAAAAATAGCGCCGCGCTACCCCGGTTGCGTCGACAACAACCGTTCAGCGCGCAGCGTCCCATCTGTGGATAGTGCGCCAAGGCCGAGAAAGCCCTTCTGGGCATCTTGCAACCGCAACAGCGTGACGTTGCCATCCAACGCGACATCGAACGCCTCAGGATGCGTATTTGGCGTTTCCGTCTGAACCGCCACGACTTTGCCGTTACAAATATCAATCGCCTGCTGCGCCGTCAAATCGAGCGACGGCAATTCAGCGACTAGTGACTCTGTGGGCAGCAGCCAGCTCAGTCGCGTGGCGTCGTCCGTTTCCATCCATGCGTCGAGGTGTTGCGCGGCACTCAAATCGAATCCGCCCGTTCGCGTGCGTCGAAGCGCAGCGAGATGGCCAAACGTGCCCAAAGCAATCGCGATATCGACAGCCAGCGTACGGATATAGGTGCCTTTGCTGCAACGAACGGTGATGTCGAACTCTTGCAGCTCAGGACGTGCCGCGACCAATTCGACAGCGTAGATTTCAACGATGCGTGATTTGATCTCGACAGTTTGGCCTGCGCGCGCGTATTCGTACGCCGGTTTGCCATCGATTTTCA
>JANXNO010000472.1 GCA_025354075.1 Burkholderiales bacterium
GGCGCGTCACGACGGAATCGTGTGGCCGGGGTGGCTGGGACTTTGGTATTTTCGTTTATGTGACGGGAGACTGATCCGTAGCCGCGATGAAGCGAAGCGCAATCGCGGAAGCGTTGTCAACCAACCTCGATTCCGCTACGCTGCATCGAGGCCACGCTGGATCAATCACATTTGTCAGGTGCTCGCAAAATCGAGCGGAGACAAGCACGAGTCCGCTCGTCGGTAGCGTCAGCTAGGCGCTTCGATAGTGCATTGTGGAGATCGGCACGTTGAAGGTGCTGCGCACCAAGCCTCGCCAACTCCGGGAAATCGATCACCGGATCGAACAAAGCATTCAGCACTTGCTCAACGAATATTGCGTTATTTTCATTTGACGCGTTCGCCCAGCAGACAAGCTTCAAAAATTCAGGCTCTATCAAATCAACACGAAGCTCTTCTTCATAGCGCTTAGCAGCGTCTATGATCATCTGTTGCAGGTTCTGTGGGGTGACGCTTCTACCACCCATCGCGGCGACTTCCATCCGTCCGACTTTTCAGTTCGCAGTTCAAAAAATGGGGCAACGATAGTTACCCCACCACCCCATCCGCCTGCTTATCCGCATGGTACGAGCTGCGCACCATCGCGCCGACGGCGGCGTGCTTGAAGCCCATCGCGTAGGCCTCGCGCTCGAACATGACGAAGGTGTCGGGATGCACGTAGCGCAGCACGGGCAGGTGGTTCTGCGAGGGCTGCAGATACTGGCCAATGGTGAGCATGTCGATGTGATGTGCGCGCATGTCGCGCATCACGGCGAGGATCTCCTCATCTGTTTCGCCGAGGCCGACCATCAGGCCGCTCTTGGTGGGAACGGCGGGGAATTTAGCCTTGAAATCGCGCAGCAGCGCCAGCGAATGCGCGTAGTCGGAGCCGGGGCGGGCCTGCTTGTAAAGGCGCGGCACGGTTTCCATGTTGTGGTTCATGATGTCCGGCGGCGCGGCTTCCAGAATGGCCAGCGCCTTGTCGACGCGGCCCCGGAAATCGGGCACCAGCACTTCGATCTGCGTCAGGGGGGAGGCCTCGCGAACCTGCCTGATGCATTCGACGAAATGCCCAGCCCCACCGTCACGCAAATCGTCGCGATCCACGCTGGTGATCACCACGTATTTCAGGCGCAGCGCGGCGATGGTCTTGGCGAGATTTTTCGGCTCGTCAACGTCGAGTGGATTCGGGCGACCGTGGCCGACATCGCAAAACGGGCAGCGCCGCGTGCAGATGTCGCCCATGATCATGAACGTCGCCGTGCCCTTGCCGAAACATTCGCCTATGTTCGGGCAGCTCGCCTCTTCGCACACTGAATGCAGGTTGTGCTCACGCAAAATCTTCTTGATCTCGGTGAAGCGCGCGGCATGTTCGCCGGTTGGGGCTTTGACGCGAATCCAGTCCGGCTTGCGCAGCATCGGCGCAGCAACGACCTTGATCGGGATGCGGGTTGTTTTGCCTTCGCCTTTGTGCTTGACGCCAGCGGCGTTTGTGGGCGTTGCAATGTCTAGGGCGGTGGTGGTGAGCGAGTCCATGTTTCTATTTTCTCACTTGACGGGCGCGGACAGCTGTCGACGCAGTTCTTCCGCGAGGCCCATGCCTGCGGCCTCTAGCGAAAGATCAACGCCCAGCTCATGTAGATGAGTGACGCGCAGGCCCTCGTAGCCGCAGGGGTTGATGGCAGAAAACGGCATCAAGTCCATGTTCACGTTGAAGGCGAGGCCGTGATACGTGTGGCCGTTTCGGACTTTGAGGCCGAGGGCGGCGATTTTGGCTTCGCAGCCATCGCCACCCTCACCCCTGCCCCTCTTCCGCATGCGGGAGAGGGGTTCTGAATCGGCGATCTCGATGGCATTGGAATGGAGAACGTCCTTGTCCCCCTCTCCCGCATGCGGGAGAGGGGTAAGGGGTGAGGGTGGCGCATTAGCTGTGAGCGCTGAGTAAACAACCTCCAAAACGGCCTCGGTCTGCGACAACACATCGTTATTCCAGAACCGCAAGACGCGAATGCCCTGCCCCGCAAACCACGCATCGCGCTGTTGGTCGTACGCAGTTTGCTCAACGTGCTGACCACCATCCAGCTCAACACC
>JANXNO010000531.1 GCA_025354075.1 Burkholderiales bacterium
CGGCTGACCCAGCGCTTAAAAAGCTATTTAAAGGCGACATCACAGAACAAGGCAAGCGACTAACGCAGATGATCGGCGCGGCCGTGAACAAGCTCGACAATCTCGAAATACTGGTGCCCATTCTTGAAAATCTGGCCGTCCGCCACGTCAGTTACGGAGTACAAAACTCGCATTATGAAACCGTCGGTGGCGCGCTTCTGAAAACGCTCGCTGAAGGTCTCGGTGATAGCTTCACACCCGAGGTTAAAACGGCGTGGTCGGAAGTCTACGCAATCATGTCCAGCACGATGATTTCAGCCGCTGAATCGGTAGTGGCCGCTTGATTCATCTGCGATGAAAGCTGTGCGACGTTGCCTCGCCTTCGCATTGGCTTTCAATGCTCACTTTGAATAAGTACCGCCGACCATGAACGAAACCATGCGCCACTTCAAATGCCTGAAGCAGCTCGTGTTGAGCGCGCTGCTCTTGGGCGTCACTTTACCCGCCATCGCCAACGATTCAACTGCGCGCATCGGTGTCGGTGGCCTTGTGTTTTTGAAAAACAACGATATTCGGATGGCGAGCGAGGTGCTTTCCGTTTCTGCGAAGCGTATCAACGTGCGCTACCAATTTCGGAATGAATCGGCGAAGGACATAGACGCCGTCGTCGCTTTTCCGATGCCCGCATTTCACTGGAATCCGGGTGTTGCCGCTTGGGATTCCAATGTGGGGCCCATCGATTCATTTGCGGTGAAGGTTGACGGCCGCCCGGTGACACCGCAAGTGGAAAAAAAGGCGCTAACTAGCAAGGGCGACATCACGGCAGACCTACGCAACGCTGGCCTGACCAATACACAAATTTTTCGCAGCTTCGGCGACATGACAATGGACGGCCCTCTGCTGCCAACAGTGCTGGCCAAAAAACTCAGCCAGCTTGGCGCGTTTCAAATGAATGGGCCAATTTGGGAGGTCGCAGAGACAGCGTATTGGCAGCAGACATTTCCAAGCAAACAAGATATTGAGGTTGAACACAGCTACAAGCCGCTGAGGGGCTCGTCGTATAGCTATTACACATTCCACAACGATTACGCAGTTGATAACCCCTTACTTCCCGGGGATCGCAATGAACCTGTCTGCCTCGATGAGGGCAGTCGCAGCGCCGTAATCAAACGTATTTCGGCGTTGTCCACACCGAGCGATAAGGTAATCATGGTAACGCTCGACGAGGTTGAGTACATCCTCGGCACAGGTCGCAACTGGAAGGGCCCGATTTCGGACTTCACGCTCGATATTATCAAAGCCACACCCGATCAAATCGTATCCCTGTGCTTCCCCGGAAAAGCAACGCGCGTGGATGATTTGACGCTCCGGTTTCAGCATAAAAACTTTGTGCCGCCTGATCGATTGCTGGTTTATTTCTATTCTTTCAAGATTGACAGATAGACGCTAATTTCTTCAACAACTCCAGCCTGTAACGCCCATTTTATATGGCCTGTCACTTGATTTTCTAAAAAGTCGGTTATTGGCATAAAACGGTTCTATGCCCACACGCAACTGCGCTTTCAAAACAAAGCTGTATCAGCAGTTCTGCGTTCAGACCACCTTAGGGTGAGCGCGCAAAGCCACGCTGGGCAGCGAGTTGCCCACCGTACGAAACAGCAATCAAATCGCATTTTGTAATCCAGATGTATGCGCCGCGCCGCTATCGTCTCATCATCGATAGTTCGCGCCTCTCTCCATGCATACTGACACCTCGTCCCGCCTCGTAGCGCTTGCGCTGCTCGTCTTCGCCACCGTGGTCGCCATCTATTTTTCTCGCGAGGCAGAGGCGCGAACGTTGCGCGTGTCCGATACGACTGAATCGTTCGGTGCGTTCGAACTGGTAACACGCGGTAACGCACTGGCGGGCACGGACTACATCTTGCAATATCGCGGCGTGCCGTTCGAATTTGTAGGTAAGGCAGGCATGTTTGGCGACAAAACTGCCCGCTATAAAACGTTTAACGCAGTGTTCACAATTGCGCCCCTTGTATCGGGAACGCCAGCCATCTTGGTGAACGTCGGCGATCCGAATAACGACAGTGTTTTCTATCTCTTGCGCGACGTGGATGGCAAACCCGTCGCGCAATACGTGGGTGCAGCCAATGGTGTAGTCACAGCGAACTGGATCGACCCGCCTGCCGCCAGCATCAGCAACGTGTGGGACGCCAAAGCACATCGTGGTCGCCTGGCGGGCGGACGCTGGTTGCTGGTCGGCAAATTCACTGCAATCGATATGCAAGATTTCCGGGTGTATCCGCTGGCACAGGTGCGTACCGCCGAGGACCCGAGCCCGAACGAGTGGATGCCAGTGATTGGCATGTCGCCCGATCAGTTGAGTTTTGTGCGCTACGGCAGCTTCCAGCGCATCGTCGACCACCGCATACAGAACGAAGAGGTGTTGATCGTCACCGAGCTGACCACCGAGCGCTGGTACATGGTGCCGATCCGCCGCAGCATTGAGCGCTACAACTCCTACATCGACGACGTGAACGCCGTCTGGCTCAACTACTATTTCACATGGCGAACAGAGCCCGGCAAGCCAGCGCACTTGGTTGCACGCAACGACGTCAAGCCGAGACCCTACATCGGCCACCGCCCATATCCGCCGAGCGACCCGAGTTATCCGGTGTATCGGCTGACCTCTGTCTCCACCAAGATGCGCGGCGCGTTTCTCGAATATCTTGAGCGGGTCGAAGGTGGCAAACGAAGGCCGGACTCGCCTGGCGGTGCGGTCTCGGTCACTATCGGCGGCGCAACGGTTTATCTGACCCCGCAATACGATTGGTTAGATCTGTGGATGGACGGCGACAAAAAAACCAGTGCCGTCTACGACATCGGTGACCGCTTCGATGCAGTGCTTGCAACCGGCGCGTATGACAAGTTTTTTCTGCCATGACATCAAAGTTGCCGCGCATGATTCAGCTCGCTTGATGAACACAAAAATCAAAGTCCTCGCGCTCATTCACATCATGCTGGGCGGTGGCGGCATGGCTGCGTGCATGGCGGCGTATCTGACCTGGATCAAGCTCGCGAGCGATGCGCATAGCCTCAGAACGGCGCACACGCTGGGGCAAATGATGTTCATGCTGTCGATGTTTATTTTGCTGCCCAGTCTCATCTGCGGCATCGGTTTGTTGCTCGATAAATCGTGGGGCCGCGTGGTGGCGATTGGTTGGTCGATGCTGCTTCTACCGGTTGTCCCTATCGGAACACTGCTGGGCGGTTATGGGCTTTGGGTACTGCTCAAGCAAACGCCGATACCGGCTTATCCCGTAGGCTCCGAGCGTTCGTTTAGCCCAACAGATTCGTACCATCCGCATGATGTCGAGCCACGACGAGCATCAGCACTTACTGATAAGCGCCTCGTACCTTCAGGACGCGCACGATTATTGTTAGTCATGCTCATTGTGGCGCGAGCATGGTCGTAGCGTTGCGCGCGGGCTTCTGGATTGCCGGACAACAACCGCCCTCGGTCATCGTTGAGCCGTTTCAGATCGCTGCCGTCCTGTTGTTTGCCATCGCAGTGGCCTCGGTCGTCGTTGCCGCGCGCGGCGGGCTCACCGGTCCCTCCAGGGCAGAGGTCAATCGCCCGGTCTACGAAGAACGATCCGCGTCGCCATTAAATCGCGAAGCTATCTGCATCCACTTGCAACCCATCGAGCGCGCGATGCTAGGATTTGGTATCCCTATCGCGCACCAACTGGGTCGCGACGCGCAGGCCAACTGCCAGGTGGATCGTGTGGAACTCGCATTAGTTTTCGATCCTACCGTGTCCGCACTTTACGTCGAACGACACGATATAGACCGCTCATACCTCGACCCAAAGAGCGCTTTTTTCTGGTGTGCGACCTGCAACTCGCGACTGTGGGTCGTCCACGCCGATGCCGCAACGGCAAACACGCCGTGGTTCCCGGAAAATGCGCTGCATGCGCGCACTTCTGCCGACGTCGCTGCGTTGTAGAGATGCAACGTTAGAAAACCGCGCACCCATGATTTCAAAAGTCTAAAAAAATCTGCACAGACCGTGGGGGTGAAGCGCTGCGTCGCATGCTCTCAGGCAACAGTTACGTAAGCGAATACTGTAAAGGCGTGGCCGACGTCAGGCCATGCTTCACCACCTACAAATACTTCGGGCACCGCAAACGGTGTGATTCAGTACTGGATTCACAAACCCGGCGACCCGTTTCACGGCCTGCTAACGTCGAACATCGGCATCGTGCGCCCTCGATTGCAAACGCCTGAACACGTCACCACACAGTCACCGTATCAGCGGTAACCTGGTCGCGCTTTAACCGCGAGTTGGCGATAGCCGACGCCCGGAACCAGACGGTTAACCGGGGCAATCTTGCTCCCGCTGAATAGCGGCGCTGGGCACCGTGAGAACGGCCAACACGACTGCACCTGTGTGGTTATCAGCGCACTATAGTTAAAAAGCAGATAAACGCGATGCGACAAGTCGCAGGATGCGCGACGGTGCCTGTAGACTCGGCGCACCAATTTCCGGTCGGAGCAAACTTGTTCAAGAAAACTTTAGCGACGCTAGCCTGTGTCGCCTGCTCGGCGTTTGCCCAGGCCGCGAACATGTACACCCTCTCCGGGCCGCAACCGTTCGGGTTTGGTGGCTTCGCCTTGCTGGTTCAGTCGTGGAGCCAGACCACGACCTATACCAACGTCAGTATCACCATGCCTCTCGCCGATTTTTCAACGCCACCCAGTGCTGGCGTTGAGGGCACCGTTTATCTGATGCGCCAAATTGGTGTCGGCACCACCGCCGCTAGCGAAGTGGTCGCCCCCGTGTCGATCACGGGCCTGAGTGGTGTGTCGACCACGCGAACACTGTTCTCAGGATTGACGCTGGCTCCCGGGAACTACTACGTGGTGCTCGTGCCGACTACATCAACCCCACAATCAATGTCGCCCTTTGCGGCATCCACGGTGAGCGTGGCAGTCGGTGCGGGTGTTGCCGCGCTAGGCACGGCGGCGGGTACGCCTGCGAGCTACCCACCTGCGAGCAACATCGCCGTGTCCCTCGTCGAAAACAACCTCATTATCAATGTCACAGGCGACATTGCCGCCGTCGCGCAAACCCCTGTTGCAACGCCCTCTCTCAATGCAACGGGGTTGAGCCTGTTGCTGTTGTTGATGGTCGGCGCGGGTTTGTTGATGACTCGCAGCAAGCGTCGTTAGTCTTATCGGGGAACGCCCGACACACGTCGCCTACATCAGCCGGCAGCCTGTGACCCAGTTTTTACACACAGCAGATTTGCCCTCCAGTCCGCGCCGGGCGTCCTCGGCCTGCTGGC
>JANXNO010000548.1 GCA_025354075.1 Burkholderiales bacterium
AACTTCCAGCATCCAGGTGATTGGATCAGCGCCCTGCACTCGAAAGTACAGACCACGCTAGACCCGATGGTGCGTACCAACTATAAGGATCGTTTCGCGTGCGCGGTAGGCTACCTGACCGCTGACACCGGCAGCCCGAAATTGCTGTAGCTCTGAACGCACGGAGCAAGAATGGCACCTTCGGGTGCCTTTTTTCGCGCCGATTTTGCGCAAAAAATGCCGCAGTTTGCATTTCAAATTAACAGTAATACAATATTATTGTTTATTCAAGTTGGAGTGATGTACGATGAAATCTGCGAAAGTAGCTGTAAAGCCAGTGACAAACCCTGTCGTCAAGGTCGTCGCCCGTAAGACTGCCGCAACAAAACCTGCAGCCGCAAAGCCAGCAAACATTGTCGCGCCTGCCGAAATTGTGACCTCTGTCAAACCGGCGCCGAGTCGCAAATCCAGCGCGCCGGTCACGGCAAAGATTGCGCCCAAAGTTGCGACCAAAACTACGGTGAAAGCCGTCAGCCCCATCGTGCGCGACAGCTTCACGATGACGACAGCCGATCAGGAACTCCTCAAAAAGTGCAAACGTGACGCCATCGCCTCAGGTCGCGACAGCACCAAAAAAAGCGAGGTCGTTCGCGCTGCGTTGCGTCACTTCGCCTCGCTTTCGCCGTCGACACAGCTCATGGAAATCAATGGGCTGGATCCGGTGAAGACGGGTCGTCCGAAGAAGAAGTAATTGCGCCGCAGTCTCGAGGAACCACACTGTAGGAGCGGCCTTCGCCGCGACTGCCTGACTGCGATAGCGGACTGCTTTCGTGCCCAAGGGAGAGCGCTCCGACAAAGCAGGATCGCGGCGACTACTCAAACACCCTGTCGTCGTAAGCCTTGGCAAACGCCTTCCACTCGGACGCAACGTTATCCGCACAAGCTGCGCTGGCTTTACGCAACGGTTTCGACCATTGATCGTCGCTACCGAACGCAATCAACTCGTCGGCGATCGCTGATCGCTGACGACCGCTGCCGCGCAAGTGTGACCATGCAGTGCATTGACCAATGGCCTGCATCAACTCATTGAGGCGATGCGGATTGTGAACCTCTTCGGAAAACGACACGCGATCCGCTGATGGCTGCAAGTCGCGCAAGACGTAGTCCTGCCCGTCCATCTGTACCGCATGCAGAAACGCCACCGGCACCGCTTGCGCACGCCGTGTAATGGCGACGACACGCTCGCCCTGACTTGCCCACACGGGTTGCTTGAGCGCCAGTGCTTCGGTGAGTGCCGAGGGCATCGCCTGTTTCAGGTCGAGCAAATAGTTATCGTCCGGACTGCCTTTACCGCGCACCAGCACCACAAAGCGGTCTACACCGAGGCTACCGTTTCCGGCGATGCGTCTCGCTACATCCAGCACTTCGTAGAAATCTGGCTCACGTTGCGTTTTCGCGAATTGGTGCATGAATTTGCTGACTTGCGCGCGTTGCGCCTTACTTGCGGAAAGCGCTCGTTTGCCGTCAATTAGCAGCGCTCGCTTCTTATCCGTTTTGATAGTTCTTGAATCGAGAAATTCCTTGCGTTTGCGCTCGATCACCGTCGCCAACAGCTCGCGAACAGGACCCACTGCAGTGTCTCGCTCCAGCCAGCGCGCACTACCGCATCGCAGTTCCCGAAAATATGTGGCGAGCAACGCATCGATCAGTTCGCGCACCCGCTCCGCTTTGAATTCAACTTCTGCGCAGGCGAGTCTCACGCTCGTCAACAGACGCACGATGTCCCAACTCGCTGGGATCAACGCGGCCTCGTCAAAGTCATTAATGTCGAAATAAGTCAGCCGATTGTCCCCC
>JANXNO010000554.1 GCA_025354075.1 Burkholderiales bacterium
AGCTTCGCAATCACCCGCCGCACCCGCTCCCGAGTGATGTCGGCAATGGTCGGAAACTTCGGGTTGTCCGTCTTCTCGGGCAACTGTACGAGGATGAATTTGCGGTTGCCGCCGTCCTTCGCGTTAAGTTCGAGCACGGCTTGCGCGGTGGTGCCCGAGCCTGCGAAGAAGTCGAGGATGATGGCGTCCTCATTTGCGGCCATTTCCACGAATTGACGAAGCACCGTTTCGTCCTTCGGGAAGTCAAACACCGATGATCCCATTAACTTTTCTAGCCTCTCCGACGCGGATCGAGCAGGCTGGTAGATGACGCTTTGCGGAGTAAAGCTATCCGTTTCATGCAGATAGCGCCGCACCATGACGCTTGTTTCAGTTATGAAACTGATACGCCCTGCGTCAACGAGACGCTCGAACTCTTTTTGATCAAAGCTCCATCCGCGATTTGGTCGCAGCGGAATCGTTGCGCCGCTGTCCGGGTGCTTCAATTCAAACTTCCGCCCACCAGGTGCGGTCGGATCATCCTCCTTGTAAGCCCCATTTTTGTCGATGTATCGAAAGCGCTTATTCGCAAATGACGGTGACGCTTTGTTTGCTCGGTACCACGCAGCAAGTGCGTTGGACATTGCGTCGAAGTCTTCACCGTGCGACGCCCGCAACCGCGCTACCTCCCGCAGAACTGCCTCTACCCCTATTTTTGCAACGAACCACTCGCGCGGCAGCATTGAACGATTTCGAGCGAACACCAACGCATACTCGTGGCTAACGCCAACTTGACGCGCATCGTTCTTTCCCGCGCCCTCCCAAATTATTGTCGCAACAAAATTCTCCTCCCCAAACACCTCATCCATCAGGTGCCGCAAGTTATGCACTTCGTGGTCATCAATGCTTACGAAAATAACGCCGTCTTCGCGCAGCAGATTGCGCGCGAGGAAGAGGCGCGGGTACATCATGTTGAGCCAGTTGCTGTGGTAGCGGCCGCTGGTGTCTTTGTTCGCGCTTTGGCTGAGGCCCGCCTCGTCCACCTGCCCGGAAAAACGCAGGTAATCGGCCAGACCTTCGCGAAAATTGTCGGGGTAGATGAACTCGTTGCCGGTGTTGTACGGCGGGTCGATGTAGATCATCTTGACCTTGCCGTGGTACGGTCGCTGCAACAGTTTCAGCACCTCCAGATTGTCGCCCTCGATGATGAGATTTTCGGTGGCGTCCCAGTTCGCGCTCTCGGAGGGCATCGGGGCGAGCGTGCCGCTCGACACGCTCTGCACATTGCGAAACGCCTCGGCCTTGCCCGCCCAGCTCAGGCCGTAACGTTCCTTAGCATCAAGCACGTTGTCGCCCAGCGCAGCCTTCAGTTTGTCGAGGTCAACGCCCGCCTCCGAGAAAACGTGCGGCACGTGTTCGCGCAGCGCTTTGATGAGTTCTGCCGTGAGATCAGCGGAGGATTGCGGGACAGTAGGCGAGATGGACATGGGTGCGAAGTGCGTTGGCGTGCGTTGGCAATAGTGTGAATGTAGCGGGCGAGGCGAGGGGACGCAGATTATGTGTAGGGTGGGCACCCCGTGCCCACCATCGCTGCGCAAAAAAAAGTTGTCGCGTTTGCCGTCGC
>JANXNO010000577.1 GCA_025354075.1 Burkholderiales bacterium
TTATGAGTTGGGCAAAAACGTTGTGTACGGCTTTCGAAGGTAGTCGCTGTATCGCCACCGGCGAGTTGAAAGATGTTGCGTTGATCGCCAAGGTGGCCGTCGACCGGGGCGCGGGCCAGCTCAAACCGATTCCCGTATTGATTTTTGACGATGCGACCAGCGAGGTGATTGAGCTGGATTGGCGGGGGACGGCAGAAGCGTTTGCGGCGCGGCTGGCGCTGGTGGCGACGAATGTGGCGACCGAAACCAGCGCCGTGCCGCCTGGCGGCACGGCTAGCGACACTGCAAACAGCGGCGAGGCCAGCACTGACGTGCCACGTGGCCCTGGCCGCCCGCGTCTCGGCGTGGTTGCACGAGAAGTCACGTTGCTGCCCCGTCATTGGGAATGGCTAGGCACCCAGCCCGGCGGGGCTTCGGTCGCCCTGCGCAAACTGGTGGAGGTGGCGCGTCGTTCGTCGGAGGTCAAGGATCGGGTCCGCCAGGCGAGCGCGGTGGGCTACAAATTTATGTCAACGATGGCCGGGCATGAGCCGGGGTTTGAAGAGGCCAGTCGCGCCTTGTTTGCGGGCGATCAGGCGGGATTTGACGCGATGATTGCCGCATGGCCGGCGGACGTGCAGACGCACCTGAAAAAATTACTCGCTGATGCGTTTTGGGCCTGATCGGAAAGCGTGTAATGAAAACCAATATCGCAGCGGAATTCACGTCCGAATCCGCATCGCAACCCGTATTGTGGAAAGCGTATCTGGCGTTTTTGGGGCCGATGATCGTCAGCAATATTTTGCAGGCACTTTCGGGCACCGTGAACAATATTTATCTTGGACAGATGCTCGGCGTGAGCGCGATGGCGTCGGTATCTGCGTTCTATCCGGTGCTGTTTTTTCTGATCTCGTTCATGATTGGACTGGGCTCGGGCGCCGCGGTGTTGATCGGGCAAGCATGGGGCGCGGACGAGTTTGACCGTGTGAAAGCGATTGCCGGAACGACCCTGGTGGTGGGTATCGCTGCAGGGCTGGTGGTCGCTATTTTTGGCGGTGCATTCACTGAGCTGATGCTGCGGGCACTCGGTACGCCAGCAGATATCTTGCCGGGGGCGACGGCGTATGCGCGCATCATGCTGATTGCGGCGCCAGGGGTGTTCATTTTTCTGCTGGTGACCTCGATGTTGCGCGGCGTGGGCGACACTAAAACGCCGCTGAGGACGCTGCTGATTTCGACCAGTATTGGACTCCTGGTGACACCTGCGCTCATTGTTGGTTTTGCCGGGCTGCCGCAGATGGGTGTGGTCAGCGGCGCTTATGCGGCGGTGGTCTCATACCTTGCGGCGCTTGGATGGCTCGCCTGGTATTTGCTGCGCGCTCATCATCCGCTCGCACCAGATGCTGCGTTCAGAAAACATCTGCGCATTGATCGCAGCATTTTGTTGAAAGTGTTGCGCATTGGGCTGCCAACGGGCTTGTCGATGATCACGATTTCTTTGGCGGAGGTGGCGGTTTTGTTCCTCGTCAATCGTTATGGTTCGCAAGCGACGGCGGCGTATGGCGCGGTCAATCAGATCGTGTCGTACGTGCAGTTTCCGGCGATCTCGATTGCAATCACAGCGTCGATTCTGGGCGCACAAGCGATCGGCGCAGGACGCAGCGAAATCTTGGGCAAAATCGCGCGCACCGGCATCACCATGAACGTGGTGTTGACCGGCTCGCTGGTGCTCTTGGGCTACCTGTTTTCGCGCAGCATTATTGGACTATTCATCACCGATCCTGCGGTGGTGGATCTGGCGCAAACGCTGCTGCACATCATGTTGTGGAGCAGCGTGATCATGGGCATGTCGATGGTGCTGTCAGGCTTGATGCGCGCCAGCGGTACGGTGCTGATGCCGACCATCATCAGCATGTTTGCTATCGGTTGCATCGAGGTGCCTGTGG
>JANXNO010000598.1 GCA_025354075.1 Burkholderiales bacterium
CGTCCGTCTAGCTCCCGGCAGTTATGTCATCGAGTACGCTGCCTTGGCGTCAACGTATGTTGGGTGCTTCCACAAGTTCACGTTTGTCGCAAGCGGCCAAAGCGCGGTCTGACTATTCGTGACAGCTTTTTCAATAAAACGCTTATCTTATTAGGCATAGCGCAGATTTACGTCGAAAACCGACTTTCGCGAAAATAAGCACTATGCCCAAATAAAAAAAGGCACACAGCCAAAAGCTGTTACCAAAATTTCGCTAAGCAACTCGGCGAGGGCTTGGCCGCCATCAAAACGGCCACCGAAGAACTGGGCCGCTGGCAGGACACTGTGGTCGTCACCTATTGCGAATTCGGCCGCCGAGCCAAAGAAAACCAGAGCGCCGGCACCGACCACGGCACAGCCAACACCCAATTCGTCATGGGCGGTGCAGTGAAAGGCGGTATCAAAGGCACGCACCCGTCGCTGACGCAACTGGGTGGCGATGGCAATCTGTTTCACACCGCAGATTACCGTTCGTTGTACGCGTCGCTATTGCGCGACTGGTGGGGATTTTCAGGCGCGCAGAGCGAGAAGGTTTTGGGCGGAAAGTACGGGTCGATTCCGCTGTTTGCTTAGCGATTTTTGGGTAACAGCTTTTAGCTGTATGCCATACATAAATTGGGTAGAGCGTCGGTTTATGGCAATAGTCGACTTTTGACATAAACGTGTTCTATGCCCAATTCGGCAAGCATTTAAACAAAAAAGCTGTAACGAAAAATTTGTTCGCTATCACTTAAATCCGGCGTCATTCTCGGCAACGCCGGAAATCCAGAAAGTTTGCAAAGGCAAATGCGTCGAACGACTTCACCGCGTGGTGAACTGCTGGATACCCGCCTGCGGCGCCTATGACGGCAAATTAAATGGTCTGCAGGTGTACGGCGGGCAACTTGTTGCCCATGCGTCGGTTATCCGCACGTCGCGAAGTAATTGAGCGCGGAGTGCCCACCCTACACGTCTATGCGTCCTCGACGACCGTACCTTGATGAAATACGATTAACCAGCCAGTGGCGGACTGTCGCCAAATCGTTGCCCGACGAGTCACGCGCGAACCTTGCCACAGTGTGTAGGTGAGCAAGTAATTGGCGGGCGCAATTTCTCGACAGTAGAAGTCGCCAGTTTTCCATTCGTCGTCGTACGGTGCCGAGTACCGTTGCGCTAGCGTTTCCAGCACATATTCGCGGCTGTAGCGTCGCCCCGACGCACCGACTTCCCAAAATTCTTCGGCCATCATCGCCTCAAAATCTGCGCGCGTCCGTCCGAACTCCTCGCGATGAAAGATCGGCTCGCGATCAATCAGCGTTTGTTGAATATCGAGTAACTCCGAGGCGGTTTTTCGTTGCGGCTCCATCAGATCGCTCCCCAAGCTATTTCCCCACCACTTTAATAAACTCCACCCGCCGAAACCGCAGCGCCGACCAGTCTTCGTCTATCGCCACTGCGCGCACGGTGTCGAAGCCCGCGCTGCGCAGCACGTCCCACCCGGTGTCGCGGTTGAACTCGCATTTGTATTTTTTGGACGTACCCTTCGGGTAAGCAAACCAGAGCAGCGCGTCGCCTTCTGCCTTCACCGCGAGCGCCTTCGACAAGGCGTCAACTTCAGCCTGTTTGGTGGCGAATGCGATGGCAAAGTGAACGGCCTTGACCTTCTTCACATCGCGCAGCACGACGACATCTTTGAGCCCGGCAAGCTCGGGCTCGAAGGACGCTGGCGCGTTGATGACGACGATCTCGCGCTGTTGCTTCAAATTCAGTTTCTCGAAGAGCGTGGGCATGCGTCCTCCTGATGATCCTGACGATTACTTGGGCACGACGCGCTGCCCAACCTCCCAGCTGTGACCTGCAGGGTCAACGAAGTTCGCAGTTCGCATTCCCCAAGGGCGGGTGATCGGGCCGTTGAGCAATTTCACGCCGTGCTTTTCCAACTCCGCGCACACGGCTTCGATGTCCGGTACCCAGATGCTGAGCTGAAAGCGATGGCCCGCTTCGCGCGTTGCAACCCCACCGGGCTCGACGATTTCCCGCGCGTTTTGGACGCGCAACAGGTTGATGATCAGGTTGTCGAATTTGACCGCGACCGAGGCTTCGTCTTCAAACAAAACGGTGACGCCGAACACGTCCTGATAAAAAATTTTCGCGGCCTGCAAGTCTTCGACAAACAGACTCATCGCGCTGATGTGTTTGATGGAAACGGTCATAACTAAACTTCTTTCAGTATTCGTTTAGTGAGAGCCACCTAAGTCATCTTAAGCAGCAACAAGTACTTTGGGAACGCCACCACCCGGAAACGACAGTCGGAAAATCTTCCACAGCGTGGTGCCGAATTGGCGCGTGAGTCCGCTGCTGTTGTACGGTAAACCGTAACGGTCTGCCAACGCGCGCACGCGCGGCGCCAGTTGCGGGTAGCGATTGCTTGGCAGGTCGGGGAACAGGTGATGCTCGATCTGATGCGACAAGTTGCCGGAGAGCACATGGAACAGTTTGCCGCCACGGATATTGCATGATCCGAGCAGCTGGCGCACGTACCAGCCGCCGCGGGTTTCGTTCTCCACTTGTGCTTTGGTGAACACGTAAACATCCTCCGGAAAGTGCCCGCAAAAAATAATCAGGTACGTCCACAAGCTGCGCAGCAAACACGCGACCGCATTGGCGGCCATCACCCAAAAAAACACGCTAATCAGTGATGGGCCAACGCCCGCCAGCGCGAAAGGCAGTGTCAATACTACGCCGAGCAGCGGCCACATCAAATAGTCTTTGCGCACTTGCGCGACGATTTTTTTTCCCGTGCGGCGCAGCAGCGGGCGGACGCGTTCCAGGTGACCCTTTTTGGTAAAAAATTTGCCCAGCTCTAGCTCCTGAATTGCGATACCCCATTCAAACAATAGCGCGAGCAATAGCGCGTACAGCGGCTGCCCCAGATAGAACGGCTTCCAGCGCTGCTCGCCCGACATACGCAGCAAACCGTAGCCTATGTCTGGGTCTTTGCCGAGCACGTTGGTCCAGGTGTGATGCCGAACATTGTGCGAATGCATCCACTGATCAGACGGGCACACGTGATCCCACTCCCAAGTGCTGGACTGAATGGTGTCGTCCTTCATCCAGTCCCACTGTGCGTGCAGCACGTTGTGGCCGATTTCCATGTTTTCGAGGATTTTGGCGAGACCCAAACTCAACGTGCCGAGCGCTATCAGCAACCAAAACAGCGCATTGCTGGCGTAGGCATGGCCCCAGTTCGGCAGCGCCAAAATACTTGCAAATATCAGCACACGCCCGCCAAGTGCAACGCTGCGCTGAATCTTGATCAAGCGCACGATGTACTGACGATCTCGCTCGCCTCGCGAGTCAATCACCTCTTCGCGAATCGCATCGAGCTCGCGACCGAACTCCTCAATTTGCGCATGGCTGAGATTTACGGGAAGTTGGCTCTGGGACATCGTGGTTGCTCCGATAAACATTGGGGGCGCGTTCATAAATCCAGCTCACAATCGCCTGCGGTCGCGCAGATACAGGTCTGCACGATGCTGCCTGCTTCGTTCAAAATTTTTCCGGTGCGCAGATCGCGCACGCAGCCCGAAATCAGCTTGGTGTTGCAAGTGTGGCAAATGCCCATGCGGCAGCCGTGCGGCGGATTCATACCAGCGTCCTCGGCGACGCGCAGCAGATTGGTGCTCGCATTGGCTTGTGCATCGATGCCGCTCTTAGCGAAACGCACCCGTCCGCCCACGGCCTCGACGGGCACCGGTGCCAGCTCAGCGCGAAAACGCTCGATGTTCAAATGTCGCGTCAAGCCTGCCTGCTCGTAATGCGTTTCAAGTGCGGCCACCAGCGGCTGCGGGCCGCAGGCGTACACCTCCCGCTCCCGCCAGTCGGGACACAATCGCTCCAGTTGCTCAGCGCTGAAATAGCCCTTGGTCTGCTTTTGTTCGCCGTATTCGTGGGTGAAAATTTGCTGCAAACGATAGTGCGGTTGCTCGCGCGCCATCTGCTGTAACTCTTTGCCGAAGATCACATCGAACTCATGCGGCGCGTAGTGAATGAGAACACTGTCCGGCAAGCGCTCTCGCGCACGGCATGAACCTGCGGCCGTTTGCGCCCACCAGCCTCGCCATCTCCCTCGACGAGACGACCACGCCCGCCGATCTGGCCAAGCTCTTCGCCGTCTTCACGCCCGAGAGCGTGACCCGGCCGAACGCCGACGCCCTGATCGAAACGTCG
>JANXNO010000676.1 GCA_025354075.1 Burkholderiales bacterium
TGACGTTGCCACCGTGCCGGATGTCGCCTTCCAGCCCATGCACCGCGAGGTTCATGCGGCAGAGGCGTCCGGTGTCATCCGTCTTTTCAACACCATGAACGGAAAGCTCCGATGCAGGATTTTTCTGGTGCTCTGAAACGAAGCGGGCGGATGAAACGAACATGCCGCCGGAGCCGCAGGCGGGGTCGAGAATGCGACCGTGGAACGGCTCGATAATTTCGGTGAGCAGCTTGACGATGCTTGACGGCGTATAGAACTCGCCGCCGCCCTGGCCTTCGGTCATGGCGAAGGCACCGAGAAAGTATTCGTAAATGCGGCCAAAGGCGTCGTAGTCGAGCGTGGCCGGAATCTCGGAGACCTTCTTCAGCAGCTCTTTGAGCAGCGTGCTGGTGAACAGGTTAAACGTCTTGGGCAACACGCCCGCAAGCTGCGCGTTGTGCTTCTCAATCTCGCGCATCGCGGCGTTGACCTTGGCCCCAATATCGGCCACCTCTGGCAGCGTGAGCAGATAGTCAAAGCGTGCCTCCGGCGCTAGGTAGAGGATGCCTTCGGCGTGATAGGCGGTGGGCTCGTCAACCCGGCTACCGCGCCTCGGCGACGCACTGCCGCCTTCGAGTTTGGCGCGCTGAATGGCAAAGCGGACTTCTGCAAAACGCAAGAAGATCAGGCCAAGAATCGGGCCCGAGTATTCCTGCGCCTTGAGGCCAGAATTGGCGCGGAACTGATCCGCGGCATCCCACAGGCGCTTTTCAAGCGAGGCAGAGGCGGCGTCTTTTTCGGAAGGGGCGATCCAGAGCATTAATGGTTGGTTTTTATCGTTGCGGTTGCGGTTGGGACTGGCGTGTTTTATACAACACCCGTCGATCATGCGGATCATGCCTGAGCGGAGCGAACTAAATTGTCGGCGCAGACAGCTTCGATGATGACTGGCTACCATCTGGTTTTTGCGACCAGCCGACGAGAGATATCGATGAACCCAGCAGCAATCACCGAGGCAGCCCAACTAATCTGGACAAACTTTCGCGACGGCACGCAGATCAACGCGCTGCCCGAATCATGCCGTCCGACCACTCGCGCCGAAGGCTACGCGGTGCAGGCTGAGGTGGCGCGATTGTCTGGTCAGCGCAGCGTCGGCTGGAAGATCGCTGCGACGAGTGTGGCGGGGCAGAAGCACATCAATGTGGATGGTCCGCTTGCCGGACGCTTGCTGGCTAATCGTGCGTTTGCGGCTGGCACTGTCGCGGCGAATTCGATTGATCTTGCGAGTAATCTGCTGCGGGTAGTGGAGGCGGAGTTCACGTTTCGCATGCGTCACGCATTGCCGGTGCGTGAGGCAACTGCGGGTGCGTATACGGTGGATGAGGTGATGTCGGCGGTGGCCAGTTTGCATCTGGCTATCGAAATTCCGGACTGTCGAATGACCGATTTTTTGCACGTCGGCGCGCCTTCGCTGATTGCCGATTTGGCGTGTGCATCGTGGTGGATTGTGGGCGATGCGGTGACGGCGGATTGGCGCGATATTGATTTGGCCACGCATCGCGTGACTGCGTACAAAGATGGGGCCGTGGCAGCGGAGGGTGTCGGCAGCAACGTGCTTGGCGACCCGCGCATTGCGCTCACCTGGCTCGCCAACGAGTTATGCACGTATGGCGGCGGTTTGCTGGCTGGGGATTACGTCACGACAGGGACGTGTGTGGTGCCGGTGCCATGCGCGCCGGGGGATGCGTTTGTGATGGATTTTGGCGTGCTGGGGACCATTTCGGTCGCGTTCCAAATGGTTTAGCGCGACGCGTGGGCAACCAGTTGCCCGCCCTACAAACTACAAACTAAACGAACCCGGACGCGCTTTGCTCCTCCCGATCACAATAGCACCGGTTCAGCTACTTTTTCGGCGCAGCGTCGTCGGCCATTTTCTTGAGTTGCGCGAGCCACGCGGTCCAGTCCGTGGGGCCGGTTTCGAAGCGTTTTTTCATGTTGGCGAGGACGTTTCCCCAGGCGCGGTCGAAGTAGGTGAACGTCTTGTCCCATTCACCACCGTTGCCCCAGCCGACGTGGTGGATGGTGACTTTGGTGTTTTTGTCGTCGACGGCGGCGAACCGCACGATGACGAAGGTGCGTTGGGCGCGTGCCTCGGGCAGGCTCGGCGGTGCGTTCCAGTCAAATGAGATCATCTGCTTGGGCTGCACCGCGAGAAAGCGCATGTCGTCCGCGCCCTTCATGCCGGGCTCGGCGAGCGGGTTGATGTAGATGTGAAATGCGCCGCCGACGCGCGCATCAATCAGGGCGTCCGGCGCAAAAAAACTGGTGATGCCGTCGCGTGTGGTCCATGCGGCCCAAGCGGCATCAAGCCCGGTGGGGACGACGATTTCCTTGTCGATAGCACGTTCGGCCGCGTGCGCGGGGACAGCAATCGCCAGCAACAGCGCGCCCAGCTTGAATGAACGCCAGAGCGTTGAGATATTGAGTCGCATAGTCCTCCCAGACAATTCGTGTGTACGACGAAAGCGTAGCGCATTGGATGGTGTCGGGGCGACGCGGCCGTTCGACTGTGCCACTGAAATTGCTATTGGCTTTTTGCTGGAATAAC